>JACRBX010000096.1 GCA_016219225.1 Deltaproteobacteria bacterium | reverse complement strand
ACCCGGGCCCGGGGAGACCTGGAAGGAAAGGAAAAACGATGAGCTTTCTCGGTTACCTGCGACCCGATGGTTCTGTGGGGACGCGAAATTATGTCCTGGTCATCCCCCAGGGTCTGATCGCTAAATCAATCTGTGACTTCGTTGCCGGCACCCGGACCATTATAACCGTCGATCATGGTTCCGGCCGTACTGCTAACGACCGGGAGCGGATCAGCCGGGTTCTGATCGGACTCGGCAGGAACCCGAACGTGGCCTCTGTAATCGTCCACGCCGCCAGCCCGGGGGCCGGCTATCCGGAACTTCATCCCGAAAGGCTGGCGGATGAGATCGCTGTTAGCGGCAAACGGGTGGAGGTAATCGATCCGGCCCGGGATGGCGGCATTTACGGAGCGATCACCAAAGGGATGCAGGTAGCCCGTATGTTGGTTTATGAAGCATCGAAACTGCGGCGGGTGGAAGTCGGCGATGAGCACCTTTTTTTGGGGGTCAAATGCGGCTATTCCGATACCACCTCGGGTATCGCCGGCAACCCGGCGGTTGGCTATGTCTTTGACAAGATCGTCGGGGCAGGAGGTACTGCTTTATTCGGCGAGACCACTGAGATCATCGGGGCTGAGCAGGCCCTGGCCAAACGGACCGTTACACCGGAAGTGGCCAGGGCCATCCTGGAGGCCGTAGCCCACCGGGAAGACCTGGCCAAATCCACAGGCCTCGACATCCGGACCATCAATCCCATCCCGGCCAATATCAAGGGGGGAATCAGCTCCCTGGAGGAAAAAAGCCTGGGGGCCATTCATAAGGCCGGGACGGCCCCGATTCAAGGGGTTCTGCAGTACGCCGAAAGACCGCAGGGCAAAGGGCTCTATTTCGTAGACAACTGGATGGGGTCTTTTTCCATTTTCGCCGGCTATGCGGCGGCCGGCGCCAACCTCGTCTTATTCCAGTTGGGGGGCGGGGGGCTGGCCGGTCGTGATATCCTGGAGGGCACCCCCTCGATTGTAACCCCTTTTCTCTGGTGCACGGCCAACCCCAAGACCTACGCCATGGCCAGGGACAACATTGATTTTTACTCCGGTACCGTGATCGAGGCCAAGGAGGACCCGGAGCAGGCCGGGGAACGCCTTTACCGGACCGTCATCGATATTGCTTCCGGAACCTTTTCCCGGACCGAAACCTTGACGTATTCAGAACCGATTGACCTGTGCCTGGAGGAGCCGCGCTTCTAACCCTCGAAACCCTTTTTTGCCCGGATCTAATAAACCAGGGGTGGATTGATGAAATCCTCCCCTGGTTCAATCCATTGAGGACTTCCCCGGATTAACCTCCCCTCCCTTGTCTTCTACAGCCTCCAATTCCAACATCGCCTCTTCCCAATAACCGGTTAATCGATCCACCTCTTTTTGGATTAAGGCATAGGCCTGCATCAGGCCTTCGATTTTAGTACCATCACCATAGGTTTCCGGGTCGGCCAGACTCTTTTCGATACCTTCCTTTTCCGCAAAGCCCTTTGAGAGTTCCCCTTCCAATTCCCTCAGCCTCTTTTTTATAGGGCCCTGAAGACGAAAAAGGGCATTCCTTCGTTCGGCCTCCTGGCGTTTTTCTTCCGGAGATTTTCGGGTACCCGGTTTTTCAACCGGAGTCCCTGATTTTTCCTTCGGGGGTGGCTGAAGAATTTTAACCGGGTTGAGTCGGCCCTTCCAGATTTCTTCAAAATCCTGGTAATTGCCGGGAAACAGCTCCAGGTTCCCCTCCCGCATATAAAGCACCTTGTTGGCCAGGGCATTGATCAAATGGCGGTCATGGGTGATTAAACATAAGGTTCCGGAAAATGATTTTAAGGCCTCTTCCAGCACTTCCCTGGAAGGGATATCCAGGTGGTTGGTCGGTTCATCGAAGAGCAGGAAATTGGCCCCGGACAAAAGCATCTTGAGAATGACCAGTCGGCTTTTTTCTCCACCGGAGAGGACGGAGACCTTTTTTTCGATATCTCCCTCCCGGAAAAGAAAGGCCGCCAGCAGGTTGCGCAGGGTTCCATAAGTCCGGTCTCCGGCCACCGAGGCCGCCTCCTGCCAGACACTATGGGTCCCTTCCAACTGTTCTAATTGATGTTGGGCAAAATAGCCTATCCTGACCTTGTGACCTGCTTGACGATGACCGGAATCCGGAGGGATGATTCCGGCCATTATTTTTAAAAGGGTACTCTTGCCGGCGCCGTTCGGTCCCAGGATGGCCATCCGATCCCCCCGGTCAATCCTCAGATCCAACCCCTGATAAAGAGGGGTTGGCCCGAAGGATTTGGAAATACCGGTAAATTCCAGAACGGCCTTCCCTGCTCGCTCCGGTTCCGGAAAATGAAAAGAAATCCTGCGTTCATCGGCCGAAGGTGGGGGAATGCGCTCCATTTGTTCCAGGGCCTTGATCCTGGATTGGACCTGCCTGGCCCGATCCTTCCGGGAACGGTTACGGGCAATGAAGTCTTCCATCTGACGTATCTTTTCCTGCTGGTTGGCAAAAGCGGCCTCCTGAAGCTGAAGACGCTTCTGCTTTTCTATCAGGTAGCGGCTGTAATTTCCCGGAAAGGCGGTCAGCATCCCCTTTTCTAACTCAAAGGTCTTTTGAACCACCCGGTCCAAAAAGGCCCGATCATGGGAGATCAGGAGCAGGGCAGAGGAGGTATTCTGCAGGAAGTTCTCCAGCCAGATCAGAGAATCCAGATCCAGGTGGTTGGTGGGTTCATCCAGAAGCAAGAGATCAGGTTGGCTGAAAAGGAGCCTGGCCAGGGCGACCCGCATGATCCATCCCCCGCTTAAGGTTTCTATGGGGGCCAGGAAGGATTCCTCCTTAAACCCCAATCCGGCCAGAACCTGCTTGGCCCGGGCATCCTGATCATAGGCCCCCAGGCGCTCCATTTCAGAAAGAAGGTGGCTCTGTCGAGCAGCCAAAAGTTGGCTCTGGACAAGATCGGTAGTATGCTCGAGTTTTTGAGATATTTTTTTGAATTCGGCCAGGGTCTGCTGGGTTAATACATCCGCATCCAGAACCTGCTGGAGGACGGTCTTCCCTCTCAGCTCGACGATATCCTGGGGCAGATAGCCAAGACGAAACCCTTTTTTCCGGTGGACCTGCCCCTTATCCGGTTCAATGTCTCCCAGGAGAATTTTAAACAGAGTGGTCTTGCCGGCCCCGTTGACTCCTACCAAGGCGATCCGTTCTCCGGGGTTGATGGCCAAGGAAATATCCCGTAAAAGATCTTGACGGCCGTAGAATTTGCTGACGTGGCTAAGAGAGATCATCTTGGCGAGGAGACGATACCGGATGCTGGATTCTTGATACTGGATAAAACGAGACACCTGACATCCAACCGGTATCTGGTATCCAGGATCCAGGATCTACCATCCAGCATCCTAAATCTACTTGTCATTTTTAAGATATTCCCCCAACAATTCCCTGGAATGGATATCCTCATGGCAATAGGCGCAAAGGTTTTCCCAGTTGCTTCCGTCCGGGGGATTATTCAGATGATTGCCGTCCTTATGGTGGACCGTCAGGAGTTGTCTCTGGGCCGGGGTAAATTCCCTGCCGCATCGGGCGCAGATCAACCCGTGAAGGGCCAGGGACCGGTCCCGATAGCTTTCCTTGGACGGGAGATTGGCCCGGATTTCCTCGACAATCTCTTTAATCGTCTTATTACTTCCTTGGGTTGGTTTGATCTCCCGGCGAGAACGCCTGCTTGGTCCAAAAGACATCCGGCCCATGGCCAATTCTCCTCTCTGGATTTTTAAACTTGAACCGTTATATATCAAAAAGGGGAAGAGATGGAAAGCTTCTTTTAAGGATTTAAGTTGGTTGACAGTTTAAGGCCCTATTGATACACTCTTTTCACCAAGGCCTTTCATTTTTTATTAAACCCTCATGACCCTTTGGGTCACTAAAAAGCATGAAAATAGGTTTCGCCGAACGCCGAACGCTTAACGACGAACGGTATTTTGGTATTAATGATTAGAGGGAAGAAGATGCTCAAAAAAGGAAAGACATACCAAGAGGTTTACAATTCTTTTCAATGGAAGGTCCCCAAATTTTATAACATCGGCGTCGATGTCTGCGACAAATGGGCCGGAGAGCGGTACCGACTGGCCTTGATTTACGAGGATGATAAAGGAAAGGTGGAGCAATACACCTTCTGGGACCTGAAACAGTTATCCAACCGTTTGGCCAATGCCTTGGTCGCCCATGGAATCCAATCCGGGGACCGGGTAGGGATCCTCTTGCCTCAAGGTCCGGAAACCGCCATCTCCCATATCGCCCTTTATAAAATGGGGGCCGTGGCCATCCCCTTGTTCACCCTTTTCGGTCCTGAGGCCCTGGAATATCGCCTGAGTAACAGCGGGGCCAGGGCCGTGATCACCGATGGAGCCAATGTTGAAAAAATCCTGGAGATCAAAGACCGGCTTCCCGAACTTAAAACCATCATCCTGACCCAAGGGAAAGCTCCGGATGAGGGCCTCGATTTTTGGCAGGCCATTGAAAAAGGCTCCCCTTATTTTACCCCGGTCAAGACCAGGGCCGATGATCCGGCCCTGATCATCTATACTTCCGGTACCACCGGCCCACCCAAAGGGGCCTTGCACGCCCATAGGGTCTTGTTGGGCCATGTCCCGGGCGTGGAATTTTTTCATAACTTTTTTCCCAGGAAAGATGATCTGTATTGGACCCCGGCCGATTGGGCCTGGATCGGGGGGTTGATCGACGTCTTACTCCCCAGTTGGCACCACGGTGTACCGGTGGTGGCCTTCCGGGCCAGGAAGTTCGATCCGGAACAGGCTTTTTATTTCATAGCCAAATACGGTATCCGGAATGCCTTCATGCCCCCCACGGCCTTAAAGCTCATGCGCCAGGTCAAAGCCCCCCGGAGCCGTCACGATTATCAGATGCGGACCATCGGCTGCGGCGGAGAGACCCTGGGGGAAGAGCTTCTCCAGTGGGGAAAAGAGGTCATGGGATTGACCATTAACGAATTCTACGGTCAGACCGAGGTCAACCTGGTGCTGGGCAATTGTTCTGAAATCATGGAGAACAAACGGGGCTCCATGGGACGGCCCATACCAGGCCACCGGGTGGAAGTCGTCGATGCATCGGGCCGGATCGTCCCCTCGGGGGAAGTGGGGGAAGTGGCCATTAAGCGGCCTGACCCGGTCATGTTTCTGGGGTATTTCGGCAATCCCAAGGCCACCGAAGACAAATTTGCGGGGGACTGGTGCCTGACCGGAGACCTGGCCCGGAAAGATGAGGGATATTTCTGGTTTGTGGGCCGGAAGGATGATTTGATCAGCAGCGCCGGCTACCGGATCGGTCCGGCCGAGATCGAGGACTGTCTGATCAAACATCCGGCCGTGGCTATGGCCGGGGTGATCGGCAGCCCGGATGCAGTGCGGGGGGAAATCGTCAAGGCCTTTATTGTCTTAAAACCCGAGACGGTGCCGGATGCCGCCTTAAAGGAAGACATTCAGCAATTTGTCAAGACCCGGCTGGCGGCCCATGAATATCCCAGGGAGATTGTGTTCTTAAACGAATTGCCCCTGACCGCCACCGGGAAAATCATGCGCAAGGATTTGCGGAAAATGGATTTAGAAAAAAAAGGGGAACAATAACCAGTCATCAGGAGGTAAGCCGTGGAAATTGAAGAGATCTGGAAGCGTTTTCAGAAACACATGGGATATACGGATGAAGAGATGGGGATCTTCCGTTCCGATCCTGAGAAGGTCAAAATGGTCACCGAAACACCCGATTTCGTCAAGTGCCGGGTCATCGCCGAGGTGATCGAAGCCCAGGGATGCCATGCCGGGCATAAGGTGGGCGATCGGTTCGTCATGACCGCCGGCGGCCAGCTCATCGCCGAAAAATGCCCCAAGCGCCTGTGCATGTTCGCCCTGGGGCCTGTGGCCGGAGTGCTTCCGGCCGTCTATGAGCGCCTCATTACCAAGTCCGACCCTGAATTTAAAAGGACCAATATCGTCCAATGTACCGACGTGGGCCTGGACAAAGGAGGCTGGGGCAAGGTCCTCATGAAGGTCTATGTGGAAAGGCCTAAGGAAGATTGACCTTAATATCCCGTCCTATCAGGTCCGGGTAACCACGGTGAAGGTGATGGACCCCGCCCTCCAGAAGGTAGTGCTGAACCCTTTGGCCGCCTCGGTGTCAAATTCCCGGCAGGAGAAGATGTTGATGTAGACCGCCTGGAGCAAGGGGAGGGCGTGACAAACCACATTACTGGTCTCGATGAACTGGACGGCGGATATACCATGCAGGTGGGGGACCCCGCTGTGGTCCTCCCAGAAAAGCGGCTCGCCGTGCCTCTTCATCCCGATCAGTTCGCAGAGTTGGGTGAAATATGCCGTCAGCTCCTCCGCCGACAGATCTCGGAGGTCGCAATCTTTCAAATCCAGTAGTAACTCCAGGCCATAGGGTTTAGCGGACATAGTCCCTCCCATCATCCCGGCAGAACGGGTTTTTCCTCCTCGGAAAAAGTGATCTCATTCTCCTGACACCATTCCCGGAGCGCCTGCCTTTCCCGTTGGTTCTCGAAATCATACCACTGCTCTAAGAGTCCTTTGTCTTCCAGCAAATCTTTGAACCGTTTGTATGCCCCCCGTTTTTCGAAAAACTGCCGAATCCGGTCATAATCAGCGGGCAGGTAACTGTTTACGAACTCAAAGACCAGCCGCTGCCCCAAATCCAGATCATTCTTATGGGGAATCGCTATACAATCATCCGCCTCGATATCCTCGTCATCCAGTTCATCGACTCCACTCATCTCCGATTGGTAAAAAATATGTTCCTTCTCCGGACAAAAAAAGGCCGAGTGCTCGCCCTCCCCGCCCGAACTCACAAACAGGAAAGCATCATGAATTTCGTCGAGAGTGATCATGTCTCCCTCCTAAAAAGGTCATTATTAAAGGACTGGTCAGAGCTCTTTGTTGGGTTTTAACTTACACCTTTTTTTCGTAACAGAAAAACTCCCCTTTTCTGAAGCGGACCGCTCCGGCTTTTCTGTACCCGCGCCTTTCATAGAGCCCGAAGGCCGCCGGGTTGCGCCTGAAGGCGTCCAGGCGGATACAGTTATACCTTTCGGTGAAAGCGAACTCCTCGGCAAAATCCATAAGACGGCTGGCCAACCCACGTCTTTGAAAAGCCGGGTCGATGGTTAACCGGTGGATCACCAGTGCCCGACCGGAAAACTTCCAGTCAACGGCGGCATACTCAGGCGACTGCTCTTCATTCAGGACCATCATGCCAGCCTTCTGCTTTCCAGCCCCTAAGACGTACATCTGTTGCTTTTCTATGTCGTCCTTCAAGAGGGATCTGCTTGGGTATACCTCGTCCCATTGGGAGATGCCCTGTTCATCCATCTTTCGTGTAGCCGCCCTGATGATACCGTGCAACACGTCCAATTCCCCTAAACGGGCAAGGTTAATTTTCATCATTTCTCTCGGCTCGAAAGTTTACGGCAACCAGTGGTTTCAATGAAAACTTTCCCGTCAATCGGCAGCCTTCCCGCCATCTGGTTGATCTCTTGTACTTTCCTATGGCCGAATACCAAGCTCATTCAGAATTGATCAATTCGCCGCAGCCGATGCCTTTATTGAATGGATACTTTCCCTTCATTATACTTATGAATTAGCATGGAAATGAGGGATTGGTAAGGGACCCCTTCTTCAATCGCCTTGGCCTGAATTTTCTTTAAATCCCGTTCGGTCATCCGGATGTTGATCCTTTTTTGTTTGGTTAAGCTGTTGCGGGCATATTCCTCATATTGTTTTTTCTCTTTTTTGGTGAGATCGGAAATCCATTCCTCGGTTTCAAGGGATTTGGCCAATTCCACCTCATCTTTATCTAAATAGACTGCTTTTCTCATCTCTTGGCTCCTAAGCACTTCTTTGTTGCTTTAGCAGATAGCTTGGATAGTTCAGGGCTGGCAGAAAATGTGGGCAAAGACCTGGGCGTCTTTGATCAGATGGGAAAGACGGCAGGATTCATTGGGCTGATGGGCCGTATCCGAAGAGGTGCACCAGACGGCTGCCGGAAGACCGGCCTTACGGAAAAAGGCGGCCACAGTGGCCCCCCCGATCCCTTGGGGAAAGGCCTGCCGATGATAGACGGCCTGGACGGCCTCCTGGATGGCTCGAACCACCGGGGCATCGGCCGCCGTGGCCGGAGGGGCTTGGACGGCATTGACCACTTCCACCTTGGTCCGAACCCCTGTTTTTTTCTCAACCTCCAGGGCCAGGGCCTTTATTTTTTCAATGACCTTTTTAAGCGAATACTCGGGCAGGACCCGGCAATCCAGATAAAAAATATCTTTCCCCGGTATGGTATTGACATTAGGGACATTGGCTTCTTTTTGGGTAGGCTCAAAAGTGCTTTGAGGGATATCAAAGCAAAGGTCTTTTTTATTAAAGATCTGATGAAGCTTTTCCAGGGCCATGATCAGATAGGCCGTTCCCCGCAGGGTATTGATACCCAGGTCAGGACGGCTGGCATGGCATTGTTTTCCGGAAAGGGTGAATTTTAACCAGAGGAGGCTCTTTTCAGCCACTTCGATCAAGGTCCCCTGCCGGTTTCCGGCATCCGGAACAATAATAAGATCCTCGGTCTTAAAGAAATGCCTCTTCTGCTTGAGAAGATACTCTAAGCCCTTTTGGCTGCCGGTTTCTTCGTCGGAGACGAAAATCAACCCAACGGGACAGGAAGGGCTTACCCCTTCCTCTTGCAGGGCCTTGACGGCAAAATAAGAAGAAACGATCCCATGATGATTATCTTCGACTCCCCGCCCATAAAGGGTATCTCCCTTTATTTTCAATTCGTAGGGATCCGATTTCCATAGCCGCCTGTCGCCGACCGGAACAATATCCATATGACTCAGGATCCAAATCGTTTTACCCGGGTGGCGGCCCTCAAAAAGGGCCAGGAGATTAGGACGGAATCCTTGAGTCACTTTAGGATCCGGACAGGGGATGGACAGCAGCGTTTTAGGGGATAAAACCTTTAAGGCTTTTTCCAGGTACAAGGCCTTGGCATATTCGCCCTGCCCTCCATTTTGAGGACCCAGGGCCGGTATGGCCGTCAAGTCCCGCTGGAGCGTTAGCAGTTGATCCTTATACCCTTCTATTCGGGTCTTTATTTTTGGCCAGGGATCTGCAGAATGTCTATTAATGGGTCGTGGCAGAGGGGCCATTTTGAATCCCTTCAAGTTGAGCCGATAAGAATTGAACCTGTTTCCCTATCTCGGTATTTTTTTTAAGCCCTTTTTCCACGGAATTGACCGCATAAATAACCGAGGTGGAATCCCGGTTGAAGGCCTTGCCGATAGTCTCTAAGGTCTGGTTGGTATATTTCTTACTCAAAAAAATGGACAGGTTTCTGGGGAGCAGATGGACCCGTTTTCGGGAACGGGAGGTCATCTCTTCCGGAGAAACTCGAAAATATTTTCCTACCACATCTTTAATGGCTTGAATAGAAATTTCTTGTTTTTCCTGAAACTGTTCCCGAACGACTAATTCGGCCAGGGAAAGATCCAACATCTGGTTCAACAAGGTGGCCTGGGCCGACATGGACACCAGACACCCCTCTAATTGCCGCATGTCCCTGAAAGGCTTGCTGGCTAAAAATTCCTTGACTTCTCCTTTCAAATCTATCCCCAGGAATTTGGATTTTTTTTCCACAATGCCTAAACGGGTTTCAAAATCAGGCGGGTCGATGGACCCGATCAAGGCCGAACTCAGCCTGGATTTCAACTGGTTGCCAAGACGGGGGATATCCTTCGGCGGCAGCGAACTGGTAAAGATGATCTTCTTGTCATCATTGAACAAGGCGTCCAGGGTGAAGCCTAATTCCGATTGGGTGGTTTCCTTCCCGCTCAAAAATTGGACGCCTTCCAAAAGAAGAAAATCGCAGTTTTTTCGGTACTTGTCTTTAAAGGAATTCATGGAGTTGTTTTTTAAGGAAAAGACCATTTCATTGGTAAAATCTTCCGTAGAAAGATACAAGACCTTAGCCTGGGGTTTATGTCTGATGATATAATTACCCACCGCTTGGGATAAGTGGGTTTTGCCCAATCCGGTGGTTGAAAAAAGATACAAGGCATTATTGTGAAGATTTTTATCCGTAGCCAGGGCCATAGATGCCAGGTAGGCAAAATGATTACTGGGTCCGGTCACGAATTGATCAAAGGTAAAACCCCCGTTCAATCGGAGCCGGTCTTTTCGGTCAAACCCCGGCAGGGTAAACTGCCGGGGTTCCAAGGGAGAAGCAGCAACGCGTTGAATAGCAGAAACCTGCAAGCCGATCTCCGGGCCATTCTTATCCAATTCCTGAGCCATTTGGACGATAAGCGCAAAATATTTCTCTTTGATCCATTTCAAAAAGAAAGAATTGGGACAACCTAAGAGCAGTTCCCGATCATTGGACTGGACCTGGTCCAATGGTTCGATCCACATTCGATACTGATTTTCCGGGACTTCATTCTTGAGCCGGTCTTTTATCGTTTGCCAGAGTGTATCCATCATAAAATCGAAACCATTCCTTGGAAATAGGCTAAAAGGTTTTTTGCTGTTCAAGAACTTTTGATAGCTTTGTACCAAGTTTCCCGAAAATACCATCCCCAATTCCGGATAAGTGCTGGATCGGAAAGCGGGACGGGTTAATAGGGTGCTTTTGAATATCTTGAAACAGAAAGGTTAAAGGCAATAAATCCAAGGTCTTTGTTTTGAATCTGCCAACACCTCCCGCCCTGTCCGGTGCGGGAAATTTTTTCAAAATAAGGATATATGTTCAAGATAGGGTTCAAAAAGGAAGAACCCTATAGGTTGGTTGGTCCTGTTTTTAACTCAAGGCTGGCCGACTGTCAAACCCAGGGAGCGGACTTTTAAGTTAGGTGGAAAGGGGCATCAAAAAGGACCTGGAAGAGGCTACCATCCTCAGTCTGTGAAGATCTTACAGGCTAACCCGTTAAAACCATTTTCTATTAACTAAATTCAAAAAACGAATGGGAATTTATAGAGTTATCCCAAAAACCCCTAATGAGGGTCTTCCTCTCTCTTTTGAGGATCTTCTGTTTTCTGGCTTTTTCTACCTTTTTTGAAGGTCCCTTCTTGGAGAGTTTTAAAAATTCTTATAACCCCATTCCCGGGTGGCAGGGGAATTGGTCCAGCCAAGGGTTTTGTTCGCTTAAAGGCTTCCGGGGACCGGGAATGGCGATAATTGGGGGATAACTTAACGAACAGTCCTAAAACGATTTATAATTTAAGTAACTTGACGGATCAAATATTTTCTTGAACCTGGCGTAAAATGCCCTCAACGAAAAGCTGAATCTCCTTTAATCGTGCGGGCGATTGGGCCTCAAAACGAAGGACCAGGACCGGCTGGGTATTGGAGGCCCGGATCAGCCCCCATCCATCCTCAAATAAGACCCGAACGCCGTCTACATCGATAATAGGAAATTTTTGAGCCAATTCCCTTTTGGCCGCTTCGACAATTTTAAATTTCTTTTCTTCCGAGGTCTCAACGCGAATTTCCGGGGTTGAAAAGGTCTTAGGTAAACCGGATAAAAGTTCAGGAATTTTCTTCCCTGTTTTTGATAAAATTTCCAAAAGCCGCATGGAGGCATAGATGGCATCATCAAACCCGAAATATCGGTCGGCAAAAAATAAATGACCGCTCATCTCGCCGGCCAGGACCGCTTGGACCTCTTTCATTTTTTGCTTGATCAGGGAATGACCGGTTTTCCACATGATCACCTTTCCTCCCTGGCGAGGTATGTCATCATATAAATTTTGTGAACATTTTACCTCACCAATAAAAGTCGATCCCGGCCTGCCGGGCAGGATATCCCTGGCGAAGAGAATCATTAACTGATCTCCCCAGATGATGTTTCCTTCATGATCCACCACCCCCAGCCGGTCACCATCCCCGTCATAGGCCAGACCACAATCCAAATGTTCCTGTTTGACCAGATCGATTAATTCCGTCAGATTTTTGGGGACCGTCGGATCCGGCTCATGGTGTGGGAAGGCTCCATCTACCTCACAATATAAGTCGAAGACCTGACAACCCAGTCGGCGGATAATGGGCAGACCCATCCACCCCCCGGTGCCGTTTCCTCCATCCATACCCACCCGCAAAGGCTGCGGAAGTTGAATGTCCTTTAAGACAAAATTCTGATAAGCCGGGAGGACATCTTCTTCCCGGACAGACCCTTGGCCGGTCAAAAACTCCCCTTTCTGGACGATCAGACGGATCTCTTGGATTTCGGCCCCAAAGATGGTGTCCGGTCCGCTGCAAATCTTGAATCCGTTGTATTCCGGTGGATTATGGCTGGCTGTGATCATGACCCCGCCGTCGGTTTTTAGGTGGCGAATCGAAAAATAGAGCAAAGGGGTGGGGCAAACTCCGATGTCTATAACCTGACAGCCGGTGGCTAATAAACCCGCCAGGAGGCGTTCCCGAAAGTCCCCGGAGCTGAGTCGGCCGTCCCGCCCCAAAGTGATCTTTATTTTCCCTTGTCGTCTCAGATAGGTCCCTATGGCCTTACCCAGGGTAATCACCTCTTCCAAAAAAAGCTCTTTATCGACAACGGCCCGTATATCATATTCCCGAAATATTTGTGGGTTCATCTGCTCCTCCGTTTGTGGGATCAGAGTAATTCGAACTTCCCCTGATCCTCTAATAATTGAACGATTTTTTTGACTTCCTGGGCCCGCTCCCGGGGGCAGATCAGAAGGGCATCCGGGGTATCGACCACAATCAGGTCTTCCATTCCGATGAGGGCCACGGTTTTTTGCGGACTATGGACCAGGCAGCCCTGACTATCCAGGATGAAGACGGGGCCTGTTAAACAGTTGCCCTTTTCATCCTTGGGCTTAAGTTGATAGACCGCTTCCCAACTACCTACATCGTTCCAGCCGAAATCACCTTCCAGCATCAGGACCTGGTCGGCCCGTTCCATGACCGCATAATCAATGGAGATGTTTTCCATAGCCTCATAACCGGCGGTCAAGGCCTCTGCCCACTCCGGGCTGCCCATAAATTTTTTAAGTTTTATTAATTCGTCATACATGGCCGGGGTCAACCGCGCCATCCGTTCCAGGATGGCTGAAACGGTCCAGACAAACATCCCGCTGTTCCAAAAAAACCGGCCAGTTTTCAACATGGCATCGGCTTTGATCCGGTCCGGTTTTTCATGGAAGGCCTTTACTTCCCAGACCTCATGGCCTTTGACCTCCATGACCTTCATCCCCTTTTCGAGATAGCCATAGCCGGTTTCCGGAAAGGTCGGGGGGATGCCCAGGGTAATCAAAGGACTTCCCTGTTGGGCGGCCTGAGCCGCGGCCAGCAGGGTTTCTTGAAAGGAGGAGACCCGAGAGATGAAATGATCGGCCGGCAGAACGGCCATAGTGGCCGAAGAATCGATTGCTTCCAGGATCAAGGCCGCCAATCCGATGCAAGGGGCCGTATTCCGGCCCAGGGGTTCGATAATGAGCCGGGTTTCCGGTAAGTCCGGCAAGAGGTCCTTGACGGCCGCAGCCTGGGAGATCTCGGTAACGATTAAAATATGTTCCCAGTCGGTTATCGGAAGAAGGCGATCTATGGTTTGTTCTAAAATGGTCTTAGTGCCCACAATGTCCAGGAGCTGTTTGGGATGCTTCGTCCTGCTTCTGGGCCAGAAACGGGTCCCCCGGCCTCCGGCCATAACGACGAAATATAAAGATTTATCCATTGTTACCTGACTTGTTTCGGTAAATGAAAATTTTTTCGCGTAACAGTGAAAATGTCAGAGATGAATTCTCAGATTTATTGCTTAGAATTTATCCTGCATCCAGCACCTTGTAACCTGCAACTTGCATCTTGCATCTTTCTTTCACTGACAAGCCCTGGCCGCCGGCCCTTTCCCCTCCTTCCAGAAAGGAGAAATCTCCCTCAGTCGGTGGATGATCGGGGGGAGGTGTTCTAAGACATAATCGATCTCTTCTTCGGTATTGTAGGTACTCAAACTGAATCGGATAGACCCGTGGGCCGCCGTAAAAGGTACCCCCATGGCCCGAAGGACATGAGACGGTTCCAGGGAACCGGAGGTGCAGGCCGATCCGGAAGAGGCACAAATCCCCAGGTTGCTTAAAAGGAGTAGAATGGACTCTCCTTCGACATATTCGAAGCTGATGCTCAAGGTATTGCCCAAGCGTTCCCTGGGGTGGCCGTTAATCAGGACCTTGGGAATGGTGCCCATTATCCCCTGTTCCAATCTGTCCCGCAGGGACCGGACCCGTTCATTTTCCAAATGTATATTATTTTGGGCCAGGGCGCAGGCTTTTCCCAGTCCGATAATATAGGGGACGTTTTCCGTTCCTCCCCGACGTCCCCTTTCCTGATGGCCTCCGATCATAAAAGGGGTAAAACGGGTCCCTTTGCGGATATAGAGGACCCCGATGCCTTTAGGGGCATGGAGCTTATGCCCGGAAAAGGATAAAAGGTCCACCGGGACTTTGGAAAGATCGATGGGAAGTTTGCCTACGGCCTGAACGGCATCGGTATGGAAGACCACCCCTCTGGACTTGACCAACCGGGCAATCTGTTCTATGGGGAAAAGGACCCCGGTTTCATTATTGGCCCACATAATACTGACCAGGGCCGTTTCCTCGGTCATGGCGGCGGCCAACTGATCCAAATCCAGCCGGCCTTCCCGGTCGACCGGCAGGGTAGTTACCTTGTAACCTTTTTTGAAAAGATAGGTAGCCAGGTTGCCCACGGCCGGGTGTTCCACCCGGGTGGTAATAATATGGTTTTTTAGGGGATAGGAATTCAAGGTTCCCCAAAGGGCGGCATTGTCGCTTTCCGTACCACAACTGGTAAAGACGATTTCGGTCGGATCGGCCCCGATTAAAGTCGCCACCTGTTCCCGGGCCTGTTGCACCTGACTGGCGACCTGGCCCCCGAAAGAATGCATACTGGAGGGGTTGCCGTAAAGGTCGGTGAAATAAGGCAGCATCGTTTCAACGACCTCGGGAGCCGTCCGGGTGGTGGCGTTGTTATCCAGATAGACCACCTTCATACCTTTACCTCCTCGACCGTTATTTCCGGGGAAACAAACTCTTTAAATTTAATCTCTACATAATCTTTTAAGGTAACTTCTGCGGCCCGGCAGGAAGAACAGGCCCCCCGGAGGGCCACCAGGACCTTATTCCCTTCAATATCAATCAGATCAATATCGCCCCCATCGGCTTTTAAGGCCGGCTTGATCTCCCTTTCAAGGGTTTCTTCAATCAGTTTCATTTTCTGGATGTTGGTTAAACGACCGGGCAAAGGAGCCGCCGGTGTCTCGACAGGTCTTTTTTCTTCTTTTAAAATCCGGCTTAAGATGGCCTCGATCTTATCATGGCAGGATTCACAGCCACCGCCGGCCTTGGTATAGTTGGTTACCTCTTCCCTGGTCTTAAGGCCGTTTTGGCGGATGACCCGTTCAATCTCTTTATCGGTTACCCCAAAGCACTCGCAAACGATCTCCCCTTCTTCTGTTTTAGGAATGGCCTGACCCTGATAATTGGCGATGGCTGCCGCCAGGGCCTGCTCACCCAGGACCGAGCAGTGCATCTTTTCCTTGGGCAGACCCCCCAAAAAAGCGGCAATGTCTTTATTGGTGATTTTTGCCGCCTCTTCCAGGGTCTTTCCTTTAATCAATTCCGTCAAGGCCGAAGAGGAAGCGATAGCACTGGCACAGCCAAAGGTCTGAAATTTGGCCTCCTGAATCCGTTTAGTCTCATCCAGCTTAAAAGTAAGCCGCAAGGCATCCCCGCAGGCCAGGGACCCTACCTCACCGACCCCATCCGGGTTTTCCACCTCCCCGATATTTTGGGGGTTTTCAAAATATTCTTTTACCTTTTCCGTATAATCCCACATGACTGAACCTCATTGATTTGAAAAAAATTAATTATTTGTTTCGTGCTAACCTTCATTCCCCTGTAGAACACCACGAATCCTGAAAATTCTTTTAGGCGATGGGCAAAGTCCAGGATTCAAGATTTTTATACTTGCAACTTATAACTTAAAACTTCCTCTTCAACCGACCCCTGCCCCCTGAACCCTGATCCCTGAAGGTTATTTTCGTACTAATGCGTATATTGAACCAATTCAATCAGGATGCCATTAGTGCCCTTGGGGTGCAGGAAGGCAATACGGGCCTCATGGGCACCCAGGCGGGCTTGCTGATCGATTAGAGGGACCCCTTTGGCTTTCAACTCCTCCAGGGCCTGATCGATGTCTTCCACTTCAAAGGCTATATGATGAATCCCTTCCCCTTTCTTTTCAATAAATTTATTCATAATCCCATCGGAATCGGTCGATTGGACCAGTTCTATATTGGTTTGTCCGATAGGAACAAAGGCAATTTTAAGTTCTCCCAGGCGTTCTTCATTGGAAACCGGTAATGAAAACATCTCCTGATATAGAGTTTTAGCCTTATCGGTATCTTTTACTCCCACCCCGATATGGGCAATCTTTTTGATCTTCATGAGATAAACCCTCCTACGCTTTTTATTCTTTTATAGCGAATTTTGCTTTCTATTTCAAGACAAAAGCCGGAATCCTGTTTTTTCAATAGGTTGAAAATATTTTGGCCCCGGGTTTCATCGGGGTGATGACATTCTATGAATCTTTCAGGATTGATGACTATGTAAAAACTCCCCGAGGCCGTCACCCCGGCAAAAGTCTTGGTCCATAAGTAGTTGAATTCCCTGGATTCCGTCTTTCGCCGGAATGACGTGATGCGGGTTTCAGCGACTTTTTACGAGTTTGTCAGAAATGATGATGATCTTTGGAGGTCGCTTAAGGAATTATTGCGAGATTATTAAATTTCGCTCAGGATCACTAATTCATATTTTCTGGTCCCCAGCCCGATCTCTTCGGCATATTGAAGCTGAATTTCCCAATCGACCTTCGGGTAAATGCCGCGGAACTTATCTTCCCCGGATTTATAATTTTTGGTCAAGGCCGAATCCTTATTTCCCGGCTCATTGTTAACCAAATCGGCCGAGGCCTGGTCAATGGCCACAGGATCGGTAGAGGCCAGGATCCCGATATCCCTGACAATCGGCCGATCACTATGGCTGTAACAATCGCAGGCCGGAGAAATATCGGTCAGAAAATTCAAAAAGATGGCCCGGCCTTCTTTACCTTTCAGGACCCCAAGGGTATATTCCACCATTTTCTGCTGAAAGATGGTTATGGATGGGTTCCATTGAATCTGGATGGCCCCCTGGGGGCAGATCAGAATGCAGGCCCCGCAGCCAACACACTTTTCCGGATTGATCAGGGCCTTTTCCTCCTGGATTTCAATGGACTCCTGGGCACAGTGGCTGAGGCACTCGCCGCAGCCGAGACATTTTTTCCTGATGACTTTTGGGGCCAGGTTGGAATGCTGGCTGAGCTTGCCTTCTCTGGAGGCGCAGCCCATACCCAGATTCTTCAGGGTGCCGCCGAAACCGGACAATTCATGGCCTTTGAAATGGGCTACGCTGACCAGGGCATCGGCATCGACAATGTCGGCGGCAATAGAAACGGTCTGGAAATTTTGCTTATGGACAGGTACCCGAATGGTTGACTTTCCCTTGAGGCCATCGGCAATCACCAGGGGGGCCCCGACGGTGGTGAAAGAGAAACCGTTTTCCAGGGCGGTCTGGAGGTGAGAGACGCTGTCACTGCGGGTTCCCACATAAAGGGTATTGGCATCAGTGAGGAAAGGCTTCCCACCCCAGGCCCGGATCTTGTCGGTTATGGGCCGGACATAGATGGGTTTTACATAGGCCGTGTTGCCCTTTTCGCCAAAATGGATCTTGACGGCCACCAGATTTTTTTTGGAAAGGGGCTTGGAAAAAGGGACCTGGTCCAGCAACCGGCCGATTCGGGCCAGCCGGTTTTCCTTGGGTGAGGCCTTTAGATCCAAAAAATAAACGGGATGCGCCATGGTTACTCCTTATTCTGGATATCGGATGCTGGATGCTGGATATTGGATAAAAACATGTTTCTAACATCCAGTATCCAGCATCCAGCATCCAGCATCTGTGTTTTAAATAATCCCCATACCCTTCAACACCGAAAGCATAACCGCTGCGGCCATGACTGAGCCGATCTGGCCCCCGGCATTGGCCCCCATGGCGTGCATGAGCAGGTAATTCTTCTTATTATACTTAAATCCTTCTTTCTGCACTACCCGGGCCGACATGGGGAAGGCCGAAATACCGGCTGCCCCGATCAAGGGATTGACCTTGCCGCCGGTCAGGACACTTAAGGCTTTCCCGAATAAGACCCCGCAGACTGTGTCCAGACAAATGGCCAACAACCCTAAGGCCAGGATGATCAGGGTCTGGGTTTTGACGAATTCCGGCCCGCTCATGGTGGCCCCGATCGAAATGCCCAATAACAGGGTAACGATGTTGGCGATCTCATTCTGGGAGGAATTGGTCAGCCGGGCCACGGCCCCCGACTCTTTCATCAAGTTGCCGAGCATGATGGTGGCCAGTAAGGGTAGGCCTTTGGGGGCGATAAGACCCCCCAAAATGGTAATGACAATGGGAAAGAGTATCCGGGTTGTTTTGGAAACGGTCTTTTTGTGGGTTTTCATGACAATCTTACGTTCTTTTTCCGAGGTCATCATCTTCATAATGGGTGGCTGAAGCACGGGAACCAGGGACATATAGGAATAGGCCGCCACAGAAACCGCCCCTAACAGATGGGGGGCATATTGAGAGGCCACATAAATGACCGTCGGTCCATCGCAGGCCCCGATAATGCCGATAGTCACGGCATCCAGCTTATCGAAACCCAGGGCCAGGGCCAACAGCAACGTTAAAAATATACCGCATTGGCCGGCCGCCCCTAACAAAAAGGTATAAGGATTCTCCAACACCGGGCCGAAATCGGTCATGGCCCCGATGCCCACAAAGATGAGCAGGGGAAATAACTCGGTGATGACCCCGGCATCATAAATGATCCTTAGAAATCCATCTTTCCCCATCAGGTCGGCCAGGGGGATATTGACCAGGATAGCCCCGAATCCTATGGGAAGAAGTAATAACGGTTCAAAACCCTTTTTTATCCCCAGATAAAGGAGAAGACATCCGACAGCGATCATGACCAGGTTGGACCACTGGAGATGAGCAAAACCGGCGATGAGTCCGGATAATCCACTGATAATAGCTTCGAGCATGATGCATTGCCCCTTTCTTTTTTATTCTTCCCCTTCTTTAACAGGAAAAATTCTTTTCAGAACCCCCATAAGGGCGCTCATGACCATTAAGGTGATTAACGTTCCTCCCATACCGACGATTAGCATGCTGAGGCCAAAGGTCCAATTGTCCATGCCTACTTCCTCCTTATTTCCGCCTCCCTGGGCTTTTTTCAGGGAAGAGGGAAAATTAAATGGTTATTTTCGATAATGCAATTCATTGCGGATCGGATGGGGATCGGCCATTTTATGGACCATCTCATCCACCAGGTGATATTCCTTGGGAGAATGGACCACCCCTGTCAAGACAACGGCCTGCCCGTCATGGAAGATTTTCAGGGTGGGGATAAAAATGCCGGGGTGGGTAAAAACCCGGGCCTTGATCTTGGCGGTTAAGGCCAGGTTCTTCAATTGTTCCAGGCCTTCCGGGGTGACCCGTTGCTCCCATTCTTTCAGGGCCTCCACCAATTTCCGGGTTACCTCTTCATAGGTTTCAACACCGGTATCAAAAACAAAATCGTAGTGTTCCCGGGCCTCCCATTGTTTCCCAAAAACAGCCTGAATATAGCCGGCCCGGGTCCGGTCGGTTTTTTGAATCAGCCATTCGGCCGTTTCCCGGTCTACATCATCGGTGACCATGACCCGATTGATACGGACTTCCAGGGGGGCCACCAAGCGCACCTTCAGGACATGGGGTATGGCCTGCAAGAGAAAAATACTCCCCCGGCCTAAAATCACTACCCGGTCTTTGAGGGCATAATCGTAAATATAGCATTCGATGAGGGCGGTGAAACCCTGGTATTGCCAGTCGTATTTTTCCCAGAGGCTGGGGCGGACCTCATCTAATTCTTCCACCAGATGTCCCCATTTCCCTCCGGAATCTTTGAGGTCTTTGAGTATCCGTTCCTTATCGACAAAAACATAATCCAGTTTATTGGCTATCGCCTGTCCAATTTCCTCTCCGCCGCTCTGATATTCCCTGGAGATCGATAAAATGGCCATAATCGTTATTCCTCTTTGGATTAAATTTGAGACTTCCTTGCGATCAGGGTTCGATCTGTTTTTCCCCGTCACCGTTCACTTCCCGGGTGTTTCCTTGGGGGATGGCGGTTCAAACCGTCGTTCCTCCCGGGCTATCTTCCACTTTATCCAGATTTTTCCGGCTATCAGGACCCCGATGGTAAAAAAGGCCTCTACCCCGTATTGGACATATTTGGCTGGATGGAGGAGATTGGTTATAAAGGGATCGGTGATCATCATCTCGCCGCCCACTCTCCCTAAAACCGCCGCCCCGATATAAATGATAAAAGAATATTTGTCCATCAACATGGACAGCAGGTTGCTGGTAAAAACCACAAAGGGAATGCTCAAGCCCAAGCCGAAGAGGAGCAGGAACAAATTTCCTTTGGATGCGCCGGCCACGGCCAGAACATTATCGGTGGACATGGTGATATCGGCGATAATAATCAACCAGATGGCTTGCCAGAGGGTTTTGACTTCTTTTTGTCCTTCTTCCCCCGGGGCCCCTTCCACAAAAAGTTTGACGGCTATCCAAAGGATGACCGCACCGCCGATAAATTTAATAAACTGCACCTGCAGGAGCTGGGCGGCAAAAAAAGTCAGGATCACACGAAGAACAACAGCCGCCCCGGCTCCAAAGGCAATGCCTTTGGTCCGCTGTTTTCTGGGCAGGGACCGGACAGCCATGGCAATGATTACGGCATTATCGCCGGCCAGTATGAGGTCGATAAGAACAATACTTAACAACCCAACCACAAAATCCCAATTAAAATGGATTTGACCTAAAATTCCTAAGTCCAAAGGTTTTCCCCCTGATTGTCCTGTCGTTTGGATTTTTTTTGTTCTTTTTACCTTATTTTTCCCATAACTGAAAGCAAAATCTATTACATCCCATACCAGCCTGTCAAGGAGAAAAAGCTATTTTATATTTAAAAAATAATTATAATTTAGCTACAATTGCCTTCATTCAGGAATCTTAAAAGATTCCGGTAAAAAAATGAATCAAAAAAATTAATCCTCAAAGTATTCATTGCTTTGTCTGGCCGGCAATGTCATATTGAGTTTTACCTAAACCTCAGGCCCCTCTGGGGTACCACGGAGCATGAAAGTTTTTCTGGGGGCAATGGGCTATGGGCAAGGTATACAGGTTCAAGTTTTTTACACTTCCAACTTGAAACTTGCAACTTTCTCTCCGGCTGACCCCTGCCCCCCGACCCCTGATCCCTGAAGGTTATTTTCGATCCATAAGGATAGACCTATGAATAATGAAAACCCCACTGCACGACTCCTTAAAACCCATTGTTCACGGATGGATCACGGAGGCTGCGGTCTTTTGGTCGAGGTCCGGGAAGGCCGGATCATCAAAATCAAAGGGGACCAGGAAAGCCCCATCAGTTCCGGCTATATCTGTTCCAAAGCCCTGGCCTCGGCGGAACGAACGGTCCACCCCGATCGTCTGACCACCCCCCTGCTCCGGCAAGGCCCACGCGGCGAAGGTCATTTTAAACCCCTATCCTGGGACGAGGCCTTGAAAATTATCGCTACCCGGTTGAACCGCATCCGTCAGGACCACGGCCCCCAGGCCGTCGTCTTTGCCCAGGGAGCGCCCAAAGGGCTGGAACATTTCGTCCTGATCCGGCTGGCCAATGTCTTCGGTTCTCCCAATGTCTGCGGTCCCCAGCATGTCTGCCATATGCCCCGGGAGATCGCCGGTATGATGACCCTGGGCTTTTTCCCGGTCCCGGATTATGAGGCCCCCACCAGTCTTATCTTGAACTGGGGGAGCAATCTCCTTAAAACCAATGAAGAAGGGGTCATCTCTTTAAACTTGTTAAAATCCATCAAAAGGGGGGCCGACCTGATCGTTGTCGATCCCCGGCGGACCCATTTGGCTTCCATTGCCCAGACCCATCATCAAATAAAACCAGGCAGTGATCTCGCCCTGGCCCTGGGGTTGATGCATATTATCATTCAGGAAGGTTTATATGATCCGGAATTTGTCGATCAATGGACGGTGGGATTCCGGGAATTACAGGAACAGGTTAAAGGGTTTACACCGGAACGGGTCGCCGATTTGACCTGGCTGACCCCGGAGGAAATCAGGCAGACGGCCTGGACTTATGCGACCTCCCGTCCGGCCCTCATTCAATGGGGCAATGCCCTGGAACATACGGTAAACAGTTTTCAGACCTGCCGGGCCCTTCTTTGCTTAATGGCCCTGACCGGTAACCTGGACATCCCTGGTGGAAACATCATGCCTGCCATGCCACCGGTGGCCCGATTAGCCGATTTTGTCAAAGCCGATCTGTTACCGGGAAAGGCCCGGAAGATGTTGAGCCGGGCCTTCAACCTGGCTCCGAATTTTATGGTCGTACCTCCTCCGATGGTGATCCGGGCCATCCTGACCGGTAACCCTTACCCTGTCAAGGCCATGGTCGCCCAGGTAACCAATCCCCTGATCACCAACAGCGATGCCCGCCAAACCTATGAGGCTTTGATGCGTCTGGATCTCCTGGTGGTTTCTGAAATCTTCATGACCCCCACGGCGGCCCTGGCCGATATCATCCTGCCGGCGGCCACCGGTTTTGAATTTGATGACATCGGCCATTATGGTCTGGCCCAGGGTTGGATCGCATCCCGTCCAAAAATAGTGGACCCTCCGGGGGAATGCTGGCCTGACATTAAAATTCTGAATGAGTTGGGAAAGGCATTGGGACACGGCGAACATTTCTGGGAAGAGACGCCCCAGATTTTGGATGAGGTTTTGAAGCCCTCGGGTTTGACCTATGATCAATTCAAGGAAGTTGGGGTGCTCAAAGGGAAAGGGAGATATAAAAAATATGAAGACCAGGGGTTTAAAACCCCTTCAAAAAAAGTCGAACTCTATTCGGAGCCATTAAAAAACTGGGGCTTCGATCCTCTGCCGACCCTCTCTAAACTTACCGAAGTCTCTTTGGAGTATCCTTTTTGGGCCACCAGTCGTAAGAACCCTTATTTTTTTCATTCCGCTTATCGGCAGATTGCCTCGTTGCGGAGCAAGTACCCTCAACCCCGAATCGAGATCCATCCTCAAGCGGCCAAAATCTTAGGTCTTACTGAAGACGACTGGGCTTTCATAATAACCGTCAAGGGGAAGATAGAGCAACAAGTCCATCTAACGGAAGATATTGATCCTCGAGTGGTCTTTCTGGATTATGGCTGGTGGTTTCCTGAAAAAAAAATAGAAACCCTCTTTGACTGGGATCGATCGAATTTGAATATCTTAACGGCCGCCGAACCTTTCGATCCGGTTTTGGGAACCCCGAATTTGAGGGCCTTTCCCTGTCGAATAGAAAAGTCCCCTTCGTTATAAAATAAAAAAAGGAAGGCACTTCGGGATTTCCTCCTTGGAAGAAATCCCCTCCTTCCCTTGAAGAGGTTAAAAACTCTTAACTACCTTAGCGAACAACAACCAGAAGGTTATTTCTTTTTGGCCGGGGCTTTTTTAGCAGGGGCTTTTTTAGCCGGGGCCTTGGGGGCAGCGGCTTTCTTGGCCGGAGCCTTTTTAGCTGTTGCCTTTTTGCTTGGGCTCTTTGCTGTTTTAGCGGCCGCGGCTTTCTTGGGCGCGGCTTTCACAGCCGTTTTCTTCTCCGGAGCCTTTGCTTTTTTGGTTGCTGCCATGATAGTTCCTCCTTTCATACATATAGTATTTGTAAAAATTGTATTCTACAATATATAGTATGTCAAGAAAAAAAAACATTTAGAATAATTTTTTTAAAATTTTTTTATAAACCGACCCCGTCCATCGGGGTTTGACAATGGGGACACTTCCCTTTATCCAAATTATTTTTCAAAATAGAAAATCCAAAACGATCCAATAGCAAATGGCCGCACTGATAACAGAAGGTTTTTTCCCCTTGATCCCCCGGAACATTCCCGGTATAGACATAACGCAATCCCTGCTCCTGGCCGATTTCCCGGGCCTGCTGCAAGGTTTTGACCGGCGTCACAGGCAGGTCGGTCAATCGATAAGTGGGATGAAATCGGCTGATGTGCCAGGGCGTTTCCCGGCCCAATTCATCGGCAATGAAGCGGGACAGTTCCCTTAACTCTTCCTTGGAATCATTCAGCGTTGGAATGATTAAGGTGGTTATTTCCACCCAGACTCCAAGCCTTTTCATGATTTTCAAGTTTTCTAAAACCGGGGCCAGCTTGGCGCCGCATTGGGTCTTATAAAAATCCTGGCGGAAGGCTTTCAAATCCACATTGGCGGCCTGGAGATTGGGGTGAAGGGCTTCCAACATCTCCGGGGTCATGTAGCCGTTAGTGACGAAAACATTTTTCAATCCTT
>JACRBX010000095.1 GCA_016219225.1 Deltaproteobacteria bacterium | reverse complement strand
TGGTTACGACTATACCTTTGGGAAAAAACGGGAAGGCAATATCCACCTCCTTAAGGAATTAGGGGGGAAATTGGGATTTCAGGTCCATATCCATCCACCGGTAACCATCAAGACCCATCTGGTCAGCAGTACCCGTGTCCGGGAGCTGATCGCCTCCGGGGCCATGGAAGAGGCCAAACTCCTTTTGGGCCGCCCCTTCAGCCTCTCGGGGACCATTATAACCGGCAAGGGCATTGGCCGTTCTATCCTGGGCATTCCCACGGCCAACTTGAATCCCATCGAAAAACTGATGCCCCAAAGGGGAGTCTATGTAGCCCGGGTGGAAGGCCTGGAAAAGCCTTTTTTCGGAGTAACCAACGTGGGGTTTAATCCCACCTTTGCAGGCAAAAACATCTCCGTTGAGACCTATCTTTTTGATTTTGAAGGAGATCTCTATGGAAAGGCTATTAAGCTTTTTTTTCTAAAGCGGCTCCGGGGCGAAAGGACCTTCTCCGGGGCGGAAACCTTAAAAACACAAATTTTTAAAGATATCGCCCAGGCCAAGGCCTGGCTCTCAAAGGGCGGTCTTCTTTGATGGTTTTTTTTCATTTTTTTTCTTGACAAGAAGCGCTCCAAAAGGTAATAGGAGCGTGACAATTTTAACAAGCGTGAACCACCCTATTTTATGTGGACCTAAGGAGTTATCAGTCAGTGTTTTCCCAAATGTTACAAGCCGGCCTCGGTGAATTCCTGTTTGTCTTTATTTTCTTTGTTGTCGGCCTCATATTACCCCTGACTATGGTGATTATCAATTTCGTTCTCGGACCACGCATCTTCGGGGCAAAAAGGCTGGCGACGTATGAAAGCGGCATGCCCCCTATCCGGACGGCCTGGATGCAGTTCGGGGCCTCCTATTATCTTTTTGCCCTGATCTTTCTGGCCTTCGATGTGGACGTCCTTTATCTTTTTCCGGTTCTGATGGCCTATCAAAAGGGAACGGGATTTTCCGAGCTCATTGAGTTCTTTATCTTCCTCTTTCTGATATCGTTGACTATCGTCTACGCCTGGCGTAAAGGAGTTTTTAAATGGAAGTAAAGGGAGGCGCCCCCATCTGCATTCCCTCCAGGGATCTATCCAAGGAATATGAGGAAAGCCCTGCGGTCGTGGGATTTGCTCCCGTGCAGGATCTTTTGGATTTAGTCCGGGTCAATTCCCTTTGGCCCCTGACCTTCGGGATCGCCTGTTGCGCTATCGAGATGATGGCCGCCGGTGTGGCCCGTTTTGACTGGGACCGTTTCGGGATCATCCCCCGAGGCACTCCCCGGCAATCCGATGTCATGGTCGTTGCCGGAACCATACCCCACAAGCTGGTCCCGGCCATCAAGACCCTTTATGATCAAATGCCGGCTCCCCGGTATGTCATCGCCATGGGCAATTGCGCCATCTCGGGGGGACCTTTTTCTTATGACGGGCAATATGCCATTGTCAACGGGGCGGACAAGATCATCCCGGTCGATGTCTATATCCCCGGCTGCCCTCCCCGGCCGGAGGCCTTGCTCCAGGGATTTCTTAAAATACAAACCAAGATTACTAAAGGAATTATAGATGCCAACCGCAGGGCAGAAAAAGCTGCTCGTAGAGCTAAAAAATAGTCTGGCCCAGGCCGTGCCCGAAGGGCAGGTCAGCGCCGGCGACTATACGAAAACCGGTTATCACCTGGAGGTCCGTTTGGACCAGGGGGGCATGCGCCGGGTGGCTAAGGCCATGTTGGAAAAACGTTTTTATTTAGAGACGCTGACCGCCGTAGATTTTATCGATCATTTTGAATTGGTTTATTTCTACTCCACCTATTATCAGGATCTTTTCCGGGTAATGATCCGTATCCGGACGTCCAAAGAGGTCTCTCCCTTTTCCATCTCCTCGGTCTATCCCGAGGCCATCTGGCTGGAACGGGAGGTCTATGACTTTTTCGGTATCCGCTTCCAGGAGCACCCGGACCTGAAAAGGATCATCAACCCCGACGAGGCGGATTATTTCCCTTTACTTAAGAATTTCGGCAAAACAAAATTCACCACGGATATAGACGACATCCTATGCTGAACGTAAAAACCATAGACGACAGTTCAATCACCGAACGGGTCTATCAGCTCAACCTGGGCCCCCAGCACCCCAGTACCCATGGGGTCATGCACCTGCTGGTGACCCTGGACGGCGAGGTAGTGATTAAAATCGAGCCGTTGATCGGCTACTCCCACCGGGGTCATGAAAAAATGGCCGAAAACCGGATTTATGAACAGTTCATGCCTAATCCGGCTCGGATGGATTATCTTTCCGGCATGATCTTTAACCACGGCTATTGCATGGCCGTGGAAAAGCTTTGCGGGATCGAGGTGCCCAGGAGGGCCGAATATATCCGGGTCATCACCTCGGAGCTGAACCGCATTGCCAGCCATTTTATCGGGGCCATGGACTTTGCCATGGGACTGGGGGCCATCACTCCCTTCCTGTACGGCTGGGATGACCGGGAACAGATCCTGGACCTTTTGGAAATGATCTCCGGTTCCCGGCTGACCTATAGCTACGGCCGCTTCGGCGGGGTCCGCAACGATATCACCAAGGAATTTTATGACGGGACCCGTCGTTTTATCGACCGGTTGCGGGGTCGTTTCTGGGATTACGAAAATCTGATCAATCAAAATATCATTTTTATCAAGCGGGCCAAGGACGTGGGCGTCATCACCAAAGACGTGGCCCTGGAATACGGGGTCACCGGTCCGACCTTACGGGGTTCGGGGGTTAACTATGACGTCCGCAAGAATGAGCCCTACTCGGCCTATCCGGAGTTCAAGTTTGAGATTCCCACCCGGAAAGAAGGCGATTGTCTGGCCCGTTACCAGGTCCGCATGGCCGAATTGGAACAAAGCTTGAACATTATTGAACAGGCCCTGGACCACCTGCCCCCGGGACCGGTTCGATCCAAGGTCCCGCGCTTTGTCACCCCGCCGGAAGGCGATTGTTACTGTGCTTTTGAGAGTGCCCGGGGGGCCGTGGGGTTTTATATCGTCAGCGACGGATCGCGCATCCCTTACCGGATTAAGGTGCGGGCCCCCTCCTTTTCCAATCTGTTTGTTCTGACCAAGATCTGTCCAGGACATTTTCTGGCCGATGTTATTGCCATTTTCGGCAGTATTGATGTAACCGTTCCGGAGATTGATCGGTGAATATAACACAACTTCCCTACATAAAAGACATTTACGCCTTCCTCGGTCCGGACATTATGGCCGGACTGGTCGGACTGGCCATCATTGCCGCCATTGTCCCTTTAAACGTCGCCTTCCTGGTCTTGCTGGAAAGAAAGGTGGCCGGACATATCCAGCTCCGTCCCGGACCGATGGAAGTCGCCCCCCATGGGATACTCCAGACCCTGGCCGATGCCGTTAAATTGCTGGGCAAGGAGATGGTAACCCCTCTGTCGACGGATAAAATCGTTTTCTTTTTGGCCCCCATCATTGTCGTCGCCCCGGCCTTTGTCGGGTTTGTCCCCATCCCCTTCAGCCCCATGATGCAGATTCGGGACGTGAACGTCGGCATCCTGCTGATCTTTTCCTTTTCCAGCATTACCGTCATGTCCATCCTGATGGCCGGCTGGGGCTCCAATAATAAATACGCCCTGATCGGGGCCGTCCGGTCGGTGGCGCAAAACGTGGCTTATGAGATTCCCTTGCTCCTGGCCACCATGTCGGTCATTATCATGACCAACACCTTTAAATTAGGCGCCATCGCCCAAGCCCAATCTTCGGTCTGGTACATCTTTTTACAGCCCGTGGCCGCCATTATCTTTTTCATCGCCACCACGGCTGAAACCAACCGGGCCCCCTTTGACCTGGTAGAAGCCGAATCGGAACTGGTCTCCGGTTTTCATACCGAATATACGGGGATGCGTTTTTCCCTGTTTTTCCTGGCTGAATATACCAACATGGTCATCGCCGCCGCCCTGTTCACGGTCCTGTTTTTGGGCGGCTCCTCCGGGCCTTTTTTTCCGGGGATGATCTGGTTTCTGATCAAGACCTACTTCCTGATCTTTGTGGTCATGTGGATCCGTTGGACCTACCCCCGGATCCGTTTTGATCAACTGATGAATTTCGCCTGGAAGGTGCTGATCCCCATCGCCCTGCTCAACCTGTTGATTACCGCCATCGTCCTTAAGGTCATTTAATGATGAATACCCCCAACCCCTTCATCCAGTACGTTAAAGAGATCCTGGTAGGCGGGAAAAGCCTGATCATCGGTTTATGGATCACCTTGAAACGGCTTTTTAAGCCCATTGTTACGGTTCAATATCCCCGTCAAAAACTGACCATGACCCCCAACTTCCGGGGGCACATCGAGTTCATCCGTTTTGACGACACCAAAACCCATCATTGCGTGGCCTGCGGCTTATGCGCCCGTACCTGTCCTTCCCACGTCATCAAGGTCCAGGGGGAAAAAACCAGGGCCGGGGACCTGAAATACGGTCGTCAGTATTATATTGATTTTTCCAAGTGCAGTCTTTGCGGCCTGTGCGTCGATGTCTGCCCGGAATGCACCCTTCAATTTTCCAAAGAGTATGAGTACGTCTTTTATCACCGTTGGGATACGGTGCTCGATATCATGGGCCGGTTAGAGGGAAAACGATGACTACCATTGCAGATTTCATACCGCCGATTTTAGTGGCCCAATCGGTCTTTTGGCTCATGGTCGTGCTTACCCTGGCCGGGGCCGTATTGGCCGTCCTCCCCTTGAAGATTGTTCACAACATCCTGGGACTGGCCCTGGCCATGTTCGGGCTCACCGGCATCTACCTCTATTTGGGGAGCCAGTTTGTGGCCATGATGCAGCTCCTGGTCTATGTCGGGGCCATCTGTATCACCTATATCTTCGCCATCATGCTTTCGCCTCCCCTGGAGCTTTCACCCTCCAAACGGCCGGCCGTCAAGGCCATCACCTCTTTGATCGTCGGGGCCGTGACCTTTTTGGCCGTGGTCCAAATGATCCTCAGCACCAAATGGGCCCCTTATGCCCAGCCCTCCCGCGACTGGACCATAAAGACCCTGGGACAGGAGTTGCTCACCCGTTATTTCTTAGTCTTTGAATTAATTTCCTTACTTTTGGCCGTGGCGATCGTCGGTGCCATCATGATCGCCGGTATCGGCCAGAAAAGGGATTAGCTATGGAAAATCTTTTAACCTATCTGATTTTGGGTGCCGCCATGTTTTCCATCGGAATCTTCGGCATCATCTATCAATCCAATCTCATCGGCATGTTGATCGCCACCGAGTTGATCCTGAACGGGGCGGCCTTGAATTTTATGGCCTTCAATATGTTTTTATCCCCCAACCCGGCTACCGGGCAGGTTTTTACCCTGTTCATTATGGGCGTAGCGGCCGCTGAGACGGCTATCGCCTTAAGTATCATCATTACCGTCTATCGCCGCTTTAAGGCCATTAAGCCTGAAAGTGTCAGTGAACTGAAAGGATAGATGTAATAACCCCAATGGAAACAATGGAAACCATTATCTCTATACGGCCGGTGGTAGCCGTTTTAATTGCCTCCATAGCTTCCCTGCTGATTATGTTTACACCCAAGAAACCTAATCTAAGGGAGACCTGGTCCATTTTAGGCGCCGTGGCTACTTTTCTGACCGTCCTTTCCATGACGCCGGCGGTTTTGGCCGGTAAGGCCTTTGAATATACCCCTTTTGTTATTTTACCGGGTATTTCCATGAAATTCAGGGTCGATGCCCTGGGCATGATTTTCGGGACCATCTCCTCTTTTCTCTGGATCCTGGTTACCTTTTATAACATCGGCTACATGCGGGCTTTGAAGGAACATGCCCAGACCCGTTATTATTTCTGTTTTGCCGTGGCCATTGTCGGAGCCGTCGGGGTAGCCTTTTCCGGCAACCTCTTTACCCTGTATTTCTTCTATGAAGTGATCACCATCTTTACCTATCCCCTGGTCGCCCACCATCAGGATGAAGAGGCTTATGAAGGCGCCCGGAAATACATGGTCTATCTGACCGGCACGGCCAAGTCCTTTTTACTGCCGGCCGTCATACTGACTTATGTCCTGGCCGGGACCCTGGATTTTGCCCCTTCCGGCATCACCAAGGGGATCTTTCCGGCCGACGCCAACCCGGTCCTGGTGACCATAACCTATATCCTTTTTATGGCCGGTTTTGCCAAGGCGGCTATCATGCCTTTCCATAACTGGCTCCCCTCGGCCATGGTAGCCCCGACGCCGGTCAGTGCCCTGCTCCATGCCGTGGCCGTTGTCAAGGCCGGGGTCTTCTGTACCAGCCGGGTCATGCTTTCGGTTTTCGGGGTCGGAATATTAAACTCCCTGAATTTGGGGATCCCTACGGCCTATGCCGCCTCTTTTACCATCCTGCTGGCCTCTATTATCGCCCTGACAAAAGACGACTTAAAGGCCCGGTTGGCTTATTCGACCGTCAGCCAGCTCTCTTATGTGATTTTAGGGGTGGCCCTGTTGACCCCCAATGCGGTGACCGGCGGGCTGATCCATATTGCCAATCATGCCTTTTCCAAAATCACCCTCTTTATGTGCGCCGGAGCGATTTATGTCTCCCTCCACACCAAAAAGATCAGTGAAATGGGCGGTATCGCCCGGCAGATGCCCTTTACCATAGCCGCCTTCAGTATAGCTGCCATGAGTATGATCGGCGTCCCCCTGGTTTGCGGTTTTGTTACCAAGTGGTATATCGCCCTGGGGGCCTTGCAGGCCCACCAGTCTGTCTTTTTAATCGTCTTACTGGCCAGTACCATACTGAACACCGGATATTTTTTCCCGGTGATTCTCAAGACTATTTTTGACAAACCCCGGGAAGGGGATCCCGCGGCCCATCACGGCAACGGCCTTCATGAGGCCCCGGCCATCATGGTGGTCCCCTTATTCTTAACGGCTATCGGCTCCATCTTGATGGGCCTCTATCCGGATTATTTTATGAATATCGTTAAAGCCGTAGATCCGGATTATTTACTCAATATAGCAAAGGCGGTCTTCCGATCATGAACTGGGCGAATCCCATCCAATCGCTACGGGACCATCTCAAGGTCCTCAAATGGATACTCTACCTCCTTATGGCGGCGGCCATCGTGTTTGATATATTCATCCCCCGCCATGAAGCCCATTTTTTTGGGGACAAGATACCGGGTTTCTGGTCCGTTTTCGGGATAATATGCTGCATCCTCATGATTCGTATCATGAAAGGGATAGCCCATGCCTGGTTGATGAAAAAAGAGGAATACTATGGATAACTTCATTCATCCGGCTTTTTTTTATATTCTGGGCGCCTTTCTCATCCCGGTGTTAAAGGGCCGGCTCAAACAGATCTATTTATTGGTCCTGCCGGCCGTGGCCTTTTATACGGTTCTCAACATGAACCTCGGCGTTTATGGAGAGATCAATTATCTGGGTTTTAATATTATATTAGGCCGGGTGGACCGCTTGGGCCTGGTGTTCGCCCACGTCTTTACCCTGATGTCCTTTCTGGGGGTTATTTACGGCCTCCACGTCAAAGAAGATGCCCAGCATATCGCCTCTTTTTTCTATGTCGGCGGTTCCCTGGGGGTGGTCTTTGCCGGAGATTATCTGACCGTCTTTATCTTCTGGGAAATGATGGCCCTGGCCTCGACTTTTTTGATCTGGTTTCGACGGGAACCGGCCTCCCTGAAAGCAGGCTTCCGCTATCTCCTGATGCATATCTTTGGCGGCTTGCTGCTTCTGGCAGGCATCTTCCTGCATTATAAAAATACCGGCAGTATGGCCTTTGTGCTTATTCCCAAGGCCGGGGCCGGTTTTGCCGAATATTTGATCCTGGCCGGTTTTGCCTTAAATGCCGCCGTATTTCCCCTCCATGCCTGGCTGCCCGATGCCTATCCGGAGGCCACCGTCACCGGGGCGGTCTTTATGTGCGCCTTTACGACCAAGACGGCGGTCTATGTCCTGGCCCGGGCCTTTCCCGGATATGACGTCCTGGCTATCATGGGCACGGCCATGACTATTTATGGAGTCTGTTACGCTACCATCGAAAATGACATGCGCCGCATCCTTTCCTATCACATCATCAGCCAGGTAGGCTACATGGTGGCCGGTGTCGGTATCGGAACGGAACTGGCCCTGAACGGGGCCTGCGCCCATGCCTATGCCCACATCCTTTATAAGGCCCTGTTGTTCATGGGGGCCGGCTCGGTTCTGATGATGACCGGGACCTCCAAATTGAACCAATTGGGAGGACTCTACAAATATATGCCGCTGTCTTTAATCTTCTATGTGGTCGGAGGGATATCCATCTCCGGCTTCCCCCTGTTCAGCGGCTTCGTCAGTAAATCCATGATCGTGGCCGGGGCCGGAGAGGCCCATCATCCGGTGCTCATGGTCCTCCTGTTATTGGCCTCGGTTGGCACCTTTCTCTCGGTGGGTTTAAAACTCCCCTATTTTGCCTGGTTTGGAAAAGACTGCGGATTGAAGCCAAAAGAACCTCCGAAAAATATGCTCTGGGCCATGGGCCTGACTTCTTTCCTGTGTTTATTGATCGGGATATATCCCAAGGTTTTGTATGATCTGCTTCCTTTCAGAGAGGCGGCCATGGAATATCATCCCTATGCCTTGCCCCATCTCTCAGAAACGGTTCAAATCCTGCTTTTCACCGGACTGGGATTTTTCCTGCTCCTCAAGAGGTTGACCCCGGAGCCCAAAATCAATCTGGATTTCGATTGGTTCTATCGAAAGTTGATGGATGGGTTTATGTGGTTTGACCAAAAATTTATCCAGGGCTTTGATTTTGGTTGGGGAGAGCTTTACCGAAGCCTGGGGCTTAAGTCCCTCATGTCCTTTGCCGGTTTTTTTGCCCGGTTCGACCGCTGGGGCATTGACGGTGTGGTGGATAATGTCGCCTACGGGACCCAGGGCCTTGGCAATAAAGTGCGCAATATCCAGACGGGTAATCTCCAGAATTACCTGGCCCTGGCCATTCTAATCATTTTTGTTATTGTGGGGATCTATTGGTTTTTATAAAAAACAGGTACAAGGTTCAAGGCGCAAGGTTCAAGGCAAAACCTTAGACCAGCGAACGACCGTGGACCGTAAACCTTAGACCGTAAACCGTTATTTTTTGTTAATCAGGGAAATATACAACAATGGATTTTCTAATCCCCAATCAGCTTAGCTATCCTATTTTAAGCACCTTGATTTTTTTACCCCTGGCCGGAGCCCTGCTCCTTTTCCTGTTCCGGGAAGAAAAGGCAACCAGAATTTGGACATTAGTGATCAGTCTGGTTACTTTTCTCCTTTCCCTGCCTCTTTATTTCAATTTTGACCTGACGACCTATAAATATCAATTCGCCGAACACACCCCCTGGATTCCCTCTTTCAAAATCAATTATACCCTGGGGGTTGACGGGATCAGTCTCCTCCTGGTTCTTTTAAGTACGCTTCTTACCCCTATTTGCGTTCTGGCCTCCTGGAAATATATCGAGAAACGGATCAAGGAATTCCATGTCTGTCTCCTGCTCATGGAAACGGCCTGTGTCGGGGTCTTTTCAGCCCTGGACTTCGTTCTTTTTTATATTTTTTGGGAAGCCATGCTGGTCCCCATGTATTTATTGATTGCCGTCTGGGGGGGACCGGAAAAGGTATACGCCTCCATCAAGTTCTTCATCTATACCATGGCCGGCAGCGTCTTTCTGATGGTGGCCATGATCGCCCTCTATCTGACGGCCGGAACTTTTAGTATTCCGGAATTGATGACCCACAACTATTCTTTCACCTTTCAATTCTGGATCTTCCTGGCCTTCGGGATCGCCTTTGCCATCAAGGTTCCTATGGCCCCTTTTCATACCTGGTTGCCGGCCGCCCACGTTCAAGCCCCGACCGCCGGCAGTGTGTTGCTGGCCAGCGTTTTATTGAAAATGGGAACTTACGGCTTTGTGCGTTTTTGTCTGCCCATCACCCCTCAAGCCAGTATCTATTTTGCCCCCTATATTCTCTGGATGTCGATTATATCCATAATCTACGGAGGCTATGTGGCCCTGGGGCAAAGTGACATGAAGAGGCTGATCGCCTATTCCAGTGTGGCCCATATGGGCTTTGTGACTTTGGGGACCTTTCTATTCAATAAACAGGGACTTGAAGGAGCCATCCTGCAGATGATCAATCACGGGGTTACAACCGGGGCCCTCTTTCTCTGTGTGGGGATTATTTACGAAAGAAGCCACAGCCGGTTGATTGCCGACAATTCCGGGCTCACCAAAATCATGCCGGTTTATATCGGCTTCTTAGGGCTTTTTTCCCTGTCTTCCATGGCCTTTCCGGGTACCAACAGCTTCGTAGGAGAGTTATTGGTCTTGATCGGCACCTTTATGGGAAACAAATGGATCGGGGCCTTATCGATTCCGGGGGTGGTCCTGGCAGCGGCTTATATGCTTCGCCTGCTCCAGAAAATCTCCTGGGGACCACGAGTAGGCACCCATCACTTTTTCGATCTTAATGTTAGAGAGATCGTTTACTTAGTCCCTCTGGCCCTATTCGTATTGTGGATCGGCTTTTCCCCGGCACCCTTTTTAGATGTCATGCATGCCAGCGTGGATCATCTGATGAAACAAGTTCAGGCCGGAAATGCCCTGGCTTTGGTGAAGTAAAAATGGCGTTTTTTCCTTTCAGCTTTGAGCTTTCAACTTTGAGCATTTTTCTGAGGAACGAATCATAATGGATTTCTCGTTATTCATACCGGAAACCTTTCTGCTGTTGATGGCCTTGATCTTTTTCTGCCAAACCTTATGGGCAACGTCCGCCAAAACCATACAGGGATGGGCCATTTTTCTTTCCGCCATTGGCGTCATTCTAAGCCTTTTTACCCTGAATGCAACGGGAGACCTTTTTTATAAATCCTACCGGGTGGATCTATTTTCCCAGGCCTTCAAATGCCTCATCAGCCTGGGGCTTTTTTTGGTCATCGCCCTGGGCCAGAAATTTAAAAGCATCGAAGAGCGTCTCCAACCGGAATTTTTTATGTTTCTTTGCTTAAGTGCTCTGGGGCTGATGTTAATGGTCAGCAGCATAGAGCTGGTGACTATCTTTATCGCCATGGAGCTATCTTCCTATTCCATCTATGTCCTGATCCCCATCCGCAAACAGAATAACGGCAGCCAAATGGAGGCGGCTATTAAATATATCATCTTCGGGGCGGCGGCTACCGGGGTCATGATTTTCGGCATGAGTTATGTCTTCGGGGTCACTCAATCCACTTATTTGGTGGATATCCTAAAAAAAATGCCTCTTATTTTGGGCCAGCCCATTGCCCTTATCGGGCTCCTTTTGGTCCTCTGCGGCTTTTTCTTTAAATTAGCCGTGGTGCCCTTTCATTTCTGGACCCCCGATGTCTATCAAGGGGCGGCCAATGAAACCGTTTCTTTCGTGGCTACCATGCCCAAGTTGGCCGGGGTAGCCCTACTGCTTCGAATTACCAGTCTGGCCGGGACCCAGGCTGTGGATCTGATTCAGGTATTGGTTTTGCTTTCGGCCGTATCCATGACCTTCGGCAACCTGGCGGCCCTGGTCCAGAAAGACCTTAAACGGTTGTTGGCCTATTCCAGTATCGCCCACGCCGGTTATGTGATGCTTGGGGTCTTAACCATCAACGCCGTTGGATTCGGCGCCGCGATCTATCACATTGCGGCCTATTTATTGATGAACCTGGCTTGCTTTCTGGTCATCTGTTCCCTTTCCCGGGAAGGTGAAAATATTCTAGTCAGCGACCTTTCCGGACTTTACCGCCGGGCTCCCCTCTTGGCCTTTACCCTGGCCGTTGGGGCCTTTGCTTTAGCCGGAATACCGCCCACCGCCGGGTTTACCGGGAAATTGTTCCTTTTCACGGCTGCCCTGAACCAAGGGCATCTGGCTTTAGTAATCATAGCCGCGGTGAATACGGCTATTTCCATTTATTATTATCTGAATATCGTTCGGACCGCCTACGGACAGGACCCCAACGGACTGCCGGAAGTGACTTTAAGTTTTTCGAACAGGGTCTTAAACTACGGATTGATCCTGGCCATCATCCTGATGGGTGCCCTGCCGGCCTGGTTTATCGAACTGGCCCGGACGGCCTGTAAGACGATTATATCATAAAAGAAAGGTTCAAGGCACAAGGTTCACGGGAAGGCATTGGACCTTAGACCTCAACTTGGAGTTTACATAAATGACAGCAGTATCCGCTAATAAGATTGCCGAGCCTCAAGCCCATCAAACCCCAAAGATCCAGGTATGCCGGGCCCAGGGGGCCAAACCCGCCTGCGGGGCTGACGCCCTTTATAAAGGCCTGATCGCCGAAGCCCAACGGAAAAACATATCCGTAGCCATAGAACCGGCCAAATGCGGTTGCCAGGGCACCTGCAACAATGGGCCTTTCTTGAGTTTGCCTCATGTGGGTCTTTTCTATGAAAAAGTCCAGCAATCCCATATTCCCTTTATTCTGGAAGAAACGATTCAAAAAGGAAAAATACTTTTCCCCTTATTGCGGTTAAATCCTCTCCAGTCTACAAGGGGAGACCTGGTTTGGGAAAAAGACCAAAGCTGTATCATGGTCATGGACTCGGCCACCTGCATGGTCCAGGTAGCCGAGTATTTGATAAAGTTTCATTACGGGGAATCCTGCGGGAAATGCGTCCCCTGTCGTTTGGGTATTCAAAGACTCTCCGATCTCATTGAAGCCATCGGTCAGGGACGGGCACCGGAAGATGCCCTAGCGGAAATGGAATCCTTGATTGCGCTGATGAAACAGGCCGCCTATTGTGCCTTTGCCGGCAAGACCTCCCATATCATTCTGGCGATCTTATCCAATTTCAGGGAGGAATTCGAGGCCCATATCAAAGAAAAACGCTGTCCGGCCGGGGCCTGTCAGATCAAGTAAAAACAGGTTAGCTTTTTTCGGTTTTTACAAATTCGCTTGCCCCTTCCTCCTTCCTATTTTATATTTCTTTTCATCCCAGGGAAGACAAACAAGGCTATAAGGATGATCTATGCCTGAATCAGCTCCCCTCCCTGGCTTTCTTTTTTCTCGCCAAGCCCAAAAACCTTTTGATTCTCAATCCATCTTGGGATAATGATTAATAATGACGCATTATGCCCATATCCTTAAATGAAATTGAGAGTTCTTGTCTTGTATCGGAAAAAGAAACCCATTCAGGCCGTCTTGAAACTCATGGGGATTTGTTTTTTCTTTTTCCTTTGCTCAGGTAGCTGCACCAGGGATTCGGATACGGTTGTGGTTGATTTCCACAAGACCGTTCCCATAAAAAAACCGGCCGTTCAAACCTCCCCCTCCCCTTCACTTAAGGTGGCGGTAGGGGCCATGGTCTCGCCAAAGGAAACATTTATCCATTACCGCCAGCTTATTGAATACCTGGGCCAGAAAATCGCCAGACCGGTTGAGTTGGTCCAGCGCAAAACTTACCAGGAAATCAACCAGCTCCTGGGCCGTGGCGAGATAGACCTGGCCTTTATCTGCTCCGGACCGTATGCCGGCGGCAAAGAGATTTACGGATTCCATGTTCTAGCCGTTCCTCAAATCCAGGGGGAACATTTCTACCGATCCTACCTCATTGTCAATAAAAAACAAGGTGTTCAGCGGCTTGAAGATTTAAAAGGTCGTACATTCGCCTTCACGGACCCGGAATCGAACACCGGGAGGCTGGCGCCCACCTTTTGGCTCTATCAGCTCGGGGAAAGGCCGGAAAGTTTCTTCTCAAAGATCATTTACACTTACAGCCACGACAATTCCATTCTGGCCGTAGGTCGCGGTCTGGTTGATGGAGCGGCCGTGGACGGGTTGGTTTGGGAGTATTTCCAAAAAACCAACCCAAAACTGACGGAGCCGACACGGATCATCAAGAAGTCGGAGCCTTACGCCATTCCACCGGTCGTGGCTTCCAGGCAATTCCCACAGGAAAAAAGGAAGCAGATTCAAAAAATATTGCTGACCATCCATCTGGAGAGCGAAGGCCGGAAAATTCTTAACGAACTGATGATCGACCGGTTTATTTCCCCGCCGGCAGACTGGGTTAAAAACGCCAGGGAGATTCAAAAAAGGACAGTACTCCTGAAGGGGAGGGACCATGGGTCTACGAAGCCTTAAAGGCCGGTTGATTCTGGCCGTTTCATCTCTGGTCATTGGAAGCGGCTTGTTGATTTCGCTTTTGGCCAGTGAACGACAGCGATCAAGCCTTCATGAAACGATGATCGCCCAGGCGGAAAGCATCGCCCTGGCCATCGCCCTGGAAACTGCGGATAAGGTTCTGATCCATGATCTGGTGGGACTTCAGAAAATGATCGAACATCAGATGCGTAGTCACCGGGGGATCGGCTATCTTTTCATTCAAAAAAACGGAGAAATTCTGGCCCATACCTTCCCGGGCTATATTCCCCAGAGCCTGTTGAAGGCTAACCAGGCGGCCCCGGGTGACCAGAAGCACATTCAGAAAATTGCCTCTACTGAGGGGGAGCAATACCTGGATATCGCCTGGCCCGTTTTGGGAGGCAAAGCCGGGGTACTCCGGTTGGGCCTATCGGAAAAACCTTATCAGAAACAGGTGCGCAAGCTCTGGTTAGAGATGGGGCTCCTGACTGCCGGTATTCTTCTTCTCGGTGTGGCCGGATCGCTTTTTTTTGTCAAGCGGATCACCAATCCCATATCGGCCCTGACCAGGGCGACAGAGCGGATCGATCGCGGTGAAGCAGGGGTCAGGGTGACGGTCGTTGGAGAGGATGAGGTGGGCCGACTGGCTTCTTCTTTTAATCGGATGGTGGCCCGGATCGAAGGATATACCCGGATGCTCGAGGATAAGGCCCAGGAATTGGAACGATCGAATCAGCAGACCAGAACCTTTTGTGACGTGGTTCGTGAAATCGGGGCCTTACACAACCTGAGGGAAATCGGTTCTTACCTGATCGGACAATTTCAGAAGATGCTTTCCATTTCCGATACGATGACTTTTTTGTTCCTGAGCACCAACAAAGAAGGCTATTGGGTTGCCTCCGAAAAGGAACTGAAATGGATCGGGGAGACCGGGGCAGTCGCTTCTTTTTCCGCTCTGTTAAAAGAGATCCCTAATGCCACCATGGTCGGGGGCGGCCAGTTGTCGACCCCGAAGGAAATAGAAAGCGACAAACGGCAGACCATGATCCCCATCCGCTATGAAGAGCAGACCATTGGTCTTTTGGTCATTCCCTGTCCTGAGTCTACGGAATGTGATTTGAAGGACTTTGAAGGGGTGGAACTCATCTTGGATCAGTGTTCCGGAGTGATCCGGAGGGCACTGCTTCAGGAGGAAGGTGCCCACCATATGGAGAAGCGGCTGGAGACCACGGCCGAGTTTCAAAGCATCGTGGGAAGAGATCCGAAGATGCAGGCCGTTTACCGGTTGATCGAAAACATCGCCCCTACCGATGCCACGGTCCTTATTCAAGGGGAAAGCGGTACAGGGAAGGAAATGGTGGCCCGGGCGATCCTTCAATTGAGCCACAGGAGAGAAAAACCCTTTGTGGTCATCGACTGTTCCGCCTATCCGGCCACCCTCCTGGAAAGTGAGCTCTTCGGGCATGAAAAGGGGGCCTTTACCGGTGCAACCCGGCAGAAAATCGGACGGTTTGAAAAGGCCGACGGAGGGACTGTCTTTCTTGACGAAATCGGAGAAATACCCCCTTCAGCCCAGATCAAACTATTAAGGGTCCTTCAGACCCAGAGTTTTGAAAGATTGGGGGGCGAGAAAACCCTGACGGTCAACGTCCATTTCCTGGCCGCCACCAACAAGGATCTGCTTCAGGAAGTAAAGGCGGGAAGGTTCCGGGAAGACCTCTATTACCGTCTCAACGTGATTCCTATCCAGATACCCCCCTTGCGCGAGAGAACGAATGATATCCCCCTCCTGGCCCGATACTTTTTACACCTCTTCAGTGTGGAGCAAAATAAAGACCTTCACGATTTCAGTTCCGAGGCCATGAGACTGATCCTCAATTATCCCTGGCCCGGAAATGTACGGGAGTTGGAAAACAGCGTAGAACATGCCGTCGTACTGGCCAAAGGGAACCGGGTTGAGGCCATTGATCTGCCCACCGCTCTTCTCAAACTCGGCCATCAGGGACTCAGTGGGCACCCCCATGGTCTGGGAACAATAGCCGAAAAGGAGCAGGAAGTACTGAAAGAGGTCCTTGAGAAATGTCAGTGGAACAAAAAGGAGGCCGCCAGACATCTGGGGATCAGCAGAAATACCTTGTATCAAAAAATAAAACGGTACCGTATCCAGAGACAAACAACCCATTAAAAGAATCTGGAGCTAGTACGAAAATAGAAAAAACAGGCTATAGGCTATAGGCGAATAAAAACCCATAAACCCGTTCAACCCTTGCCCATTGCCTATCGCCCATAGCCCATAGCCTAAACCCTATATCCCATCGGACAAAAAGATCAGGACAGCCCTCCATAAAGTCCTGTTTTATGACATTGCTAATATGTTGTATTTTAAATATATTTTAAAATAACACCTCGATAATGTCCTGAATCAGGACACATCCTTTAAAATCGAAAATCTTCCTTATTCATTTTTCAGTCACTTTAGAGCCAGGCCTTTCTTTTATTTTGGTCTGTTTATAGGATGTTAGAATGTCCACCCTTTCCTTTTTCGTGGGTCGGTCTTCGGTGGCACAGGAATTGCCATTATAAATAATAGACTCATGAACTTTTTCATACTTGCAACCTGCAACTTGCAACTTTTATTTAAGCAAAATGAGTCATCAGGATAATCGCCAACCAGGGCAAGAAACATGGTTAAAAAGAAGGGCATTGTAGTAGGTTCGGACAATGATCACATCAAGAACCTGTGCTCTATCCTGGAAAAGGTCTTTTATCAACCCATTGTTGTCCCTTCTCTATCAGAAGCCGAGGCCCTTCTTGCAAAACACCATTATTGGGTGCTGGTTATAGATCTTGACCAGATTGTCTTGGATAACCGCTTTCTTAAGGAACTTCGTAAAGAATATCAGACCCTGGCCGTCATAGGATTATCGAGCCGGCGGTTTCATCAGGAACTTGAGGAGGCCATGAGCCGGTATATCGATGCCTGTTTTAAAAAATCGGAGGAGTATGAGGATCTCCTCTATTGGTTAAAGGCTGTTGTCAATCCCTATTCGCCTTCGGGGAAGGCTGGGAAAGGAAGAAAATAACCTTTTTGAAAGGAGATTTTTCATGGGCCAAATGCTACCCAAAGAAGACCTGCTGATCCGAATGCAGAGGGATCTGAAAAGAGCGGTTTCCAAAGACCCGACCAGGGTTCGATGGGCCATGGTCATCGATGTGGCCAAATGTGTCGGTTGTCATGCCTGCACCATCGGCTGTGTGGTTGAAAACAAGCTCCCCCCCGGGGTGGTCTACCGGCCTGTCCTGGAAGAAGAGGTCGGTACCTACCCCAATGTCAGAAGACGCTTCCTGCCCCGTCCCTGCATGCACTGTATGAACCCCCCCTGTGTTAAGGTCTGTCCGGTCAAAGCCACCTATAAAACCGAACAGGGTGTTACCGTAATAAACTATAAACGCTGTATCGGCTGCCGGTATTGTCTGGTGGCCTGTCCCTATGCGGCCCGCACTGCCGATTTCGGTGAATGGTATACCCAGAAAACCCCGGATCTCCCCGGAAAAATTGTGGGTCAAAAGACCTCGGCCAAGGGCTATGAAAATACGCCGGCCGCCGAATATGGAAAGACCTGGCCGGACCGGGGGCACGGCTCCCCGGTCGGGAACGCCCGGAAATGCCATTTCTGCCTGCACCGTCTGGCTGTTGGGATGCTGCCCATGTGCGTTACCACCTGTATCGGCCGGGCCACCTTTTTTGGGGACCGGAATGACCCTGAAGCCCTGATCTCCGAGCAATTGGCCTCGCCCCGCTCCTTCCGATTGAAGGAAGAGCTGGGCACCTTACCCTCGGTGGTTTATCTCAAATAAGAAAGGAGGGAAAGAGTATGAACGAAAAAAAATTCAAAACCTTGATGGCCCTGGGATTTATCGGTCTGATCATCGGATCCTGGGGAATGGGCAGCCGGCTGATTTTCGGCCATGCCTCGGTGAACTACGGTTCTTATGTGCCCTGGGGGCTGTGGGTGGTTTTTTACCTGTTCTTTGTCGGACTTACCGCCGGGGCCTTTCTGATCACCATCATGACCTATATGTTTCAGGTAGAACGCTTGAAAACGGTCGGACGTCTATCGGCCTTTACCGTACTGGTGGCCCTGATCTGTGAACTGATCTTTATTTCCCTGGACCTGGGCCATATGGAGCGGCTCTACCGGTTCATGATCACCCCCAGCTTCACGTCGTTGATGACCTGGTTTGTGATTTTTACCAATCTCATGCTCCTTATCTACCTTCTGGAATCCTTTTTCCTGCTCCGGGAGGACCTGATTCGCCTTTCCCAGGCTGAAACGCTGAAAACCCACAAAATTTACCGCCTCCTGGCCCTGGGAAAGACGGATTATACGGAGGAAGACCGGAAACGAGACCAATTAAGGGTCCATCGTCTATCCATCATCAGCCTGCCGGTGGGCCTCCTCTTTTACGGGACCAACGGGGCCTTTTTTGCCATCCTGCAAAACCGGCCCATCTGGAACAGCGCCATGACCCCTTTACTTTTTATCGCCGCGGCCCTGCTTTCCGGAGGGGCACTGATCACAGCCCTGATCTATGTCTTTCATGAAGATGAGGACCTGGTCAAACCCCTGGGGCAGGTCATCCTTTATCTGCTGGTCATCTTTATCCTGCTGGAGGTCCTCCAATTTTTCGTCGGTTATCAATCCAAGGTGACCGGTATAGTCACCTCTCTGAACATCATCGCCTTCGGCCGCCACTGGTGGACTTTCTGGATTATCCATCTTTTTTTCGGAACCTTGATCCCCCTGATCCTGTTGATCAGGTATTCCGATACCCCCCGGTCGGTTGCCTGGGCCTGTTTTTTGATTGTCGTCACCTTCGTTACCGTCCGCTTCAATTTCCTGATCCCTGATCTGGCTATTTATAAACTGGACGGGCTGGAATACACCTTTTTTCACCAGAGATTGAGGACCAACTATATCCCCAGCTTAATGGAATGGCTGGTTTCCCTCTGGATCATCTCCTTTGGGTTGGTCGTTTTTTTAGCCGGTGCCCGTTGGCTGCCGGTGCACTCGCCGGGGAAGGTCAGGGGAAAACAGGGTTCGGCTACCTGGTGCAACATACTCAATTCAAGTGGTTTAGAGTCCGGAAAAGGAGGAGAAGAACATGCCTAAACATCAAGATCAAACCAAACCCCAAAAGGGGATGGACCGACGGGAGTTTTTGAAGTGCACGGCGCTCCTCGGAGGCTCCTTAGCCGCCTCCGGCTATTTCCTGCGATTTCTCGATGAGGAATCGGGCTCCCCGGCCTTCGCCGATGATTTGATGGGCAGGGAATACACCCTTCATCTCCCGGAAAATCAAATCTATTCCGTCTGCCAGCAATGCAACACTAATTGCGGTATGAAGATAAAAATCAAGGATGGCCTGGCAGCTAAAATTGACGGGAATCCTTACAATCCCTGGACCCTGACCCCCCATATTCCCTATTCCACGCCATTGGCGGAAGCGGCCCGGATTGACGGCTCCCTGTGTCCCAAAGGCCAGGCTGGTATTCAGGCCCTTTACGATCCCTACCGGATCATCAAGGTCCTTAAACGGGCCGGGAAACGGGGGGAAAATAAGTGGAAGACCATTGCCTTTGATCAGGCCGTCCAGGAGATCGTCCAGGGCGGAAACCTGTTTGGGGAAGGGCAGGTAGCCGGGCTCAAAGACCTTTACGTTTTGAAAGACCCGGAAATCTCCAAGGCCCTGGCCGAAGATGCCGGGAAGGTGGCCGAGAAAAAAATGCCCCTGGAAGAATTCAAGACCAGGCACAAGGACGACCTGCACCTTCTGATCGATCCTGACCACCCGGACCTCGGACCGAAAAACAACCAATTCTGTTTTAACTGGGGACGATTGAAAGGGGGACGGGGGGAACTGATCAACCGTTTCACCCGGGACGCCTTCGGCTCCTTCAATGCCCACGGGCATACCACGGTCTGTCAAGGTTCCCTCTATTTCACCTGCAAGGCCATGAGTGATCAATTCGATGAAGGTAAATTCGGGGCCGGCAGTAAATTTTACTGGCAGGCCGATACCGGCAATGCCGAATTCATCCTCTTCGTTGGGGCCAGCCCCTTTGAAGCCAATTACGGTCCTCCGCTCAGGGTCCAGAAACTGACCCAGGGCATGGTGGATGGAAACCTGAAAATCGCCGTGGCCGACCCCCGCTGTTCCAAGACAGCGGCCCGGGCCTGGAAATGGCTGCCTATCGCCCCAAATGGCGTCGGAGCCCTGGCCATGGCTATGATGCGCTGGATTATTGAACATGAGCGTTATCAGTCCGGCTACCTGGCCAATGCCAACAAGGGAGCCGCCATGGAAGATGAGGAACCGACCTGGACCCAGGCCACCTGGCTGGTTAAGATCGGGGACGATGGCAGACCCGGAGCCTTTCTAAGGGGTTCCGATCTGGGTCTATCAAAGGAAAAACGCCCCAAAAAGCCGAAAGAAGGGGCAAAACCCATGGAAGGCGAAAAACCTGAGGAATGGGAATTCGATCCTTTTATGGTCTTCAGTAACGGTAAGGTTCAGTCCTTTGATCCTAACAGCGAAAAGACGGCGGTGGAAGGGGACTTATTGGTCGACACCCGGATCAAAGAGATTCCGGTAAAAAGCGTTTTGCAGATTTTAAAAGAGGCGGCCATGGCCCGAACCATGGCCCAGTGGGCCGAGCTGGTGGGGGTCAAAGAAAAAGAAATCAATGAACTGGCCCAGGAATTTACCAGCCACGGCCGGAAGGCCGTAGCCGATATTCACCGGGGGGTTTCCCAGCACACCTCCGGTTTCTACAATGTGTTGTCCTGGATGACCGTCAATACCCTGATGGGCAACCATGACTGGAAGGGCGGGCTTTCCAAGGCCACCACCTATGATGCCTTCGGCAGCAAGGAAGGCAAGCCTTTCGATCTCCGAAAAATGTCCGGCAAAATAAAACCCTGGGGGATTTCCATTATCCGCCACGAAACCTATTACGAAAAAAGCACCCTTTTTAAGGGCTATCCGGCTAAAAGGAACTGGTATCCTTTTTCCAGTGACATTTATCAGGAAGTTATCCCCAGTATGGGCGATGCCTACCCTTATCCCATCAAGGCCCTGTTGATTTACATGGGAAGCCCGGTGTATTCCCTGCCGGCCGGACATGAATTGATCAAGATCCTCTCGGACCCCAAAAAGATACCTCTGGTGGTGGCCTCCGATATCATCATCGGCGAAACCAGCCAGTATGCCGATTATATCTTCCCGGATCTGACTTATCTGGAACGATGGGAGTTCACCGGATCCCATCCCTCGGTTACTCCGAAGGTCGGTCCTATACGACAACCGGCCGCGGCCCCGCTCACCGAAATGGTCACCGTCTTCGGGGAAAAGATGCCCATCTCCCTGGAATCCCTGCTCCTGGCCCTGGCTGAAAAACTGAAACTGCCGGGCTTCGGGGAAAATGCCTTCGGGCCGGGACTGCACTTCAAACGGGAAGAAGACCTCTATTTGCGCATGGTAGCCAATATCGCCTCTGGCGATAAAGCCGACGGATCGGAAAAAACGCCGGCCGCCGATCCTGGGGAACTGGAGATCTTCCGGAAGGCCCGTCAGCATCTTCCCGGGCCGACTTATGAATTCAAGCGCTGGGAATCTTTAGTCGGACCGGAATGGTGGTCCAGGGTCGTCTATGTACTCAACCGCGGGGGCCGGTTCCAGTCTTACGATAAAGCCTATAAAGATGAACAGTTAGCCAATAAATATGGAAAAATGGTCGGAATTTATTTAGAGAAACTGGCTACCCACAAACATCCCATGACCGGCAAGCCTTATCTTTCCCATGCCAATTATGTGGACGGCCCCCAGGATTGCCTCGGACGTCTGATTGAAGACAAATCCCAGGGATTTGATATGACCCTCATCACCTACCGGGTAATATCCCAGACCAAGAGCCGAACTTCGGGGAATTATTGGCTCCAGGCCCTTTATCCGGAAAATTTTGTGGAAATCTCCACCTCGGATGCCATGCGATTGGGACTGAAAGATGGAGACCGGGTCAAAACCGTTTCGGCCTCCAATCTTGAAGGGGTTTGGGACCTGGGAAATGGATCAAAAAAACCTATGATCGGCCAGATTAAGGTCAGGGAAGGTCTCCGGCCAGGGGTGGTGGCCTTCTCTCTCGGCCACGGCCATTGGGCCTACGGGGCCCAAAACGTGACCATTGATGGAGTGACCGTTCCGGGTGATCCGCGGAGGGGAACCGGCATCCATGCCAATGCCGCCATGCGTGTCGATCCTTATCTGAAAAATACCGGGCTGGTGGATTCGGTCGGAGGTAGTGCGGTCTTTTACCAGAGCCAGGTTAAGCTGGTTAAGGTTTAGATTCGCGAAAATCTAACATGGGAAAAACAACTATTTGTCGAAGGTCCGTGGAGGACTTTATTAAAACGATTGAACAATTCCATGGCTGGGCCGCACCCGGTGTGGTCATTGGCGGCTTTATGGTCGATTGGGCACAGGAATTATTGGGCCGTAACGTGGAGGCCGATGCCATCGTCGAGACCCGTCACTGCCTGCCCGATGCGGTCCAGCTATTTACCCCCTGCACCTGCGGCAACGGCTGGCTGAAGATCCTGGATTGGGATAAATTCGCCGTGAGTCTTTACGATAAAAAAAGTCTTCATGGATACAGAGTCTGGATGGATCTCGAAAGGCTTTCGGCCTTTCCCAATATTTACAATTGGTATAGGCGTCTGGTGGACAAAAAAGACCTCCCCTTATCCGTCTTGAACCAGGATATCTTGACGGCCGAAAGGAAGATGTTGAATTCGGCCTCTATTCGGATAACCCGTTACCACGAAAAAAACAAAAAAGGAATGATTCGAATTTGCCCGGTTTGCCGGGAAGCCTATCCGGTCAAACAAGGCCCTCAATGCCTGGCCTGCCAAGGCCAGGGCTATTATAATCCTCTATAGCCGGCAGGACCATATCAACACGCCTCACACTTTCTTCAGAACCTTGGTCCGGCTCCATTCCGGATGCCTCGAATGCCGGCTGGAGACCTCCCGACATCGCCACAACAATAATGAAGTGAATATTTTTCGCCAGTTAAACTGATCGAAAATAGTCCCGTTGATTTTTTACTTGACACCCAGAACATTAAAAACTATATTACTATATACTCATTAATTATATTTCATATTTCATTTTTTGTGAAAAAGCACCTAAAGGAAAAGTCATGAATGATAAAATATCCTGCGCATGCCTGGAAACGAACATCGGGAATTCACAGCAAATAGTCTTAAGAAAAAAAATTATTATTCTGTCGTTAACTCTGATGGCCTGGTGGATTTTTTATCATCAGTTATTAACAGTAAGCGGCTGGTTAACCTATGATTTATTCGGCTTGGAAAGAGGAACCCATTTAGGGGAAGCCCTATCCTTTTTTCTCTATGATGTCCCCAAGGTCCTGATGCTTCTGGTTCTGGTTGTTTTTGGAGTGGGAATCCTGCGTTCTTTCTTTACTCCGGAAAAAACCCGGGCTATCCTGTCCGGGAAAAAAGAGTCGGTGGGGAATGTGATGGCCGCAGGGCTGGGGATTGCCACCCCTTTTTGCACGAAAGGTCTTGAAACCCAGGCTGATAGGTGTCTTTATCGGTGTCGTGGCTGGGGGAATTCTTGTGACGGGCTTTCTCTTTAATGCCCTGCTTTAAATTTTTTGCTTGACTTGAAAACAAAATAATATAATCATATAGGTTTATTACTAATTACTTATATAGCTAATAACTATATCAGGGAATCCCCCTATCCTAATAACGATCCAGGAAGCTGCGTGGGTACCCCGGTACCCCTTTTTTATTCAAAACCCCAACCCGGACCAGCCGGAACCAAAATTTTAGATATACAAAACATGTTAAAAAAACCTCAATTGGTCCGGGTCCAAGGCGTGTTCTTTAAGAAATTCTATTCATTTTGCGTAGAATTATATTCTTTAGTTACTAATGCCCCAGGGGACGC
>JACRBX010000094.1 GCA_016219225.1 Deltaproteobacteria bacterium | reverse complement strand
TTCAAGGGCTATCCTGATGACATCATTCAAGGCAAAGGGCTGGAGTATCGAACTATTAATATCCTGAATCCCTTTTGAAAAAATAGTTTCGGCTTCTTCCTCTTCCCTGGGGAAAAACGTTTCGATGATCTTCAAATCATCTAGGCTGCCTTCTTCTGCGCCGGAGGTGATTTTAATTTCAGGCCCTGCCCATTCTATCAATTGCTTATGCAAAGAGGTTCCTTGTACATCGAGATTCAAATCAGCGGCCAGTCGATTCAGATCCCGGGCAGCGGCCGTTATCAGATGGTCGAGATTCTCCGAAATTTTTATATGATCTTTATAATCGTTGATAAGCTTTTTCAATTTATCGGTTTTTTCTTTTTTCCCAAAATCGGTTCCCAGAGTATTGGAGATTTCCGTAGAAAGGGTGGCTATCATACGGAGTTTCTCCATTTCTCCGAGATCGGCTGTGAGATCAGAAAGGCGGGTATTGTGCATACTCTGGATGATTTTTGAGGGAAAATTCCATTCCGTGGCGATCGTTACCCCTATTTCTTCAAAGGAAATCCCCAGGACGGAAGTAGAGACTGAATTTTCAGTGTAGTCTTTCTCAGTTTTTTGTCGCTCCATCTCGGCAATCTTCTCCGGCATGGCGAAAGCCGTCAGGATCTTACCCAGAGGATGAAGAAGGGCGCAGATAAAGGCTTCTTCCTCCTCTACAAAGTTCAGATCGTGGACTATTTTTTCTGCCATAAATCCGCCCAAATAGGCCTGGCTGATTATATCCAGAATTTTAGGATGCCCACTGTGTTTTTGAAGATGATCCAGGATCAGCAAGGTGAGGGAAATATCTTTGATGTTCTCTATACCCAAAAGAAAGATGGCCCGGGATATAGTAGTCACCTCACCGAACTGCAGATAAACGACACTGTTGACGACTTTCAACAGTTTGGCGGTTAGAGCATAGTCTTTCAGAATAATATTGGCGATTTCCGTAATATTTTGATCGGCAAAAGCCTTTATATTCTGAATAAATTTTATGGTTTCCGCCATGACAGGGAGATCGCTTGCCTGGCGAATAGTTTGTAAAACAGCTTCTTTTTGGCTGACCCTTGGCGTGCCCATCAAAACAAACTCAGTGACTTAAGAATAAATTTCTACGCAAAATGGATAGAATTTTTGTATCAGTTTAGCTTTTTAAAAAAAAGTCGACAACCTCTCCGTCATTCCGGTGAAAACCGGAATCCAGGTTCTTTTCGTCGCAGCATAACACCTGGATTCCGGTTTTCACCGGAATGACGTGTGCGAAAGTGGGGATTTTCAAACAAAAGTTTCAAGTTTTTCAAAGGGCTAAATTGTTACGAATTTTTGGGTTCCGGCTGGTCCGGGTTGGGTTATTCCCAAATTTCCTTTTTGCGGGACTTGCTTCTGGAATTTATTGAACCATTATTTTTCTTTAAATGATTGTTTGTTGGAGAAATGGGGGGAAACCCGAACTTTTCTCTAAGCCTTTGTTTAACCAATTCCGGTACCAGGCCGTCGATATTTCCACCTAAGGAGGCCGCTTCTTTAATAATAGTGGAGCTGATGTAAAACCATTTATAATCGGTCATCATAAATACCGTCTGGACCTTCCGGCTTAGCTTTCGATTCATCAGAGCTAACTGGAATTCATACTCAAAATCCGACAAAGCCCGCAGACCTCTCAAGATAATATTGGTCCCCTGTTGTTGGACATAATCCACCAATAAGCCTTGGAAATGATCGATTTTGGCCCGGGGATAATCCTTTAAAACCGTCGTCAGGATGTCGACCCGTTCTGCCAAGGTGAACAAGGGTTTTTTTTCCGGATTGATGGCAATGGCCACAATAACTTTGTCAAATATCTGAAGGCCCCGGCGAAGCAGACTGAGGTGTCCATTGGTGATGGGATCAAAAGAGCCCGGATAAATCGCCACTCGCTCCATTATTGTTTTCTACCTTATCATTTTTTTGATTTGTAAAAAGAAATCCTGGTCTGCCCATACCGCCGTTGATCGGCAACTCCCCAGGCCCCGACTGCCAGAGGAACAAACTCTGTTAAATCGTGTTCCAGAACCAGAACCCCTGTTTCTTCAAGGACGGGAAGATTCAGCAGAGAGGTGATGATAGGTACACACCACCCCCTTCCGTAAGGAGGATCCATAAAAACAAGATCAAAGGGACTGCCGGCTTTGAGTAAAAAATGAATCCCTCGAGCCAGGTCCCGTTGGATCACCCGGGAGCTTTCCTCCATTTTCAAACGACGAATATTTTCCCGGAGAGCATCAATAGCCCTTCGGGAAGAATCCACAAAAAGGGCTGAACCGCCCCAACGGCTTAAGGCTTCCATTCCCAAGGCCCCGGTCCCGGCAAAAAAATCGGCTATTCTTAAAAAAGGGCCTTCAGGCTCCAGGATGTTAAATATCGCTTCCCGGACCTGATCTTGAGTCGGGCGGGTCTGCCTGCCTTTTAAGGGAGCTAACCGATGTCCTTTGCAATGGCCGGCAATGATCCTCATGGGAGGGGTGACGGGTGACGGGTGACGGGTTAAAAACAGAAAGAAAAATCAACTTTGTTGATTCCTGACGAAATCGTAGGGATTCCATATTAGTTTTTTCTCGTCACCCGTCACTCGTCACAATCTAGAATCACCCTCTCTGGGTCCATATCTCAGCGATCTGTACGGCGTTGGTGGCCGCCCCTTTTCGAATATTGTCGGCCACGATCCACATGGCGATCCCTTTTTCATGGGAAATATCCTCCCGGATCCGGCCGACAAAAACTTCGTCTTTTCCTTCGGCCATTAAAGCGGTCGGGTATATCTTGTTGGCTATATCATCGACCACCATTACCCCGGAAGCGTTTCTAAGGAGATCTTTGACCTCTTGGGGATGGATCTTTTTATCGGTCTCAATATAGACGGCTTCCGAATGGCCGTAAAAAACCGGGACCCGTACCGTCGTGGCCGAAACCCTGATGGAATCATCTTCCAGGATTTTCCGGGTTTCATTGACCATCTTCATCTCTTCCTTGGTGTAATCGTTTTCCAGAAAGACATCGATATGGGGCAGACAGTTATAGGCAATCTGGTAGGGATATACCTTTATTTCCGGTTCTTTTCCTTCCGATAACTCCTTGATCTGATTCTGCAGTTCAAAAATGGCCTTCTGACCGGTCCCCGAAACGGCCTGGTAGGTAGAAACAATAATCCGTCTGATCCGGACCTGATCATGGATCGGTTTTAAGGCCACCACCATTTGGATGGTCGAACAATTCGGATTGGCGATAATCCCTGGGCCCCCGGTTATCCGATGAGAGTTGCATTCCGGAACCACCAAGGGAATTTTGGGATCCATCCGGAAGGCGCTGGAATTGTCAATCACGATGCTCCCGGCCTGGACCGCCTGGGGAGCAAATTTCAGGCTGGTAGAGGCCCCGGCAGAAAACAAGGCAATCTCGATGTTTTTAAAAGAGTTCTCCTTCATTTCCTCAACGGGGACCGGTTCCCCTTTATAGGGCAGGGTTTTGCCAAGAGAACGGGCCGATGCCAAAAACCGGATATTTTTTACTGGAAAATTTCTTTCTTCCAGACAACGAATCATCTGATTTCCAACCGCACCCGTGGCACCCGCTACCGCCACATTCCATGTTCTACTCATTGGTCTTACCTCTCTTTGATACCAAAATAGGATTCAAGGATTCCGGGATTCGAGGGTTCAAGGGTTTAAGACCAACGCCTTTCACTTGAATCCTTGCCCCCTGGACTCCTTGAACCCTGTTATAAATATGATACCACCAAATCTCCAACTTCCTGTGTCGAAAATCCCATCTTACCGGCCGTAAGGTCCTTGATATTATTTTTGACCACCATCCGGATGGCCTTGTCTACTCTTTGAGCGGCCGGATCCAACCCGAGATGGGCCAGCATCATTTGGGCCGCTCCGATAGCGGCCAGGGGATTGATGATATTTTTCCCGGAATATTTAGGGGCTGAACCGCCGATCGGCTCAAACATCGATACTCCCTGGGGATTAATATTCCCGCCGGCGGCGATGCCCATCCCGCCCTGAATCATGGCCCCCAGATCGGTAATGATATCTCCAAACATATTGTCCGTGACAATAACATCAAACCATTCCGGGTTTTTTACCATCCACATGCAGACCGCGTCCACATGGGCGTAATCCGTGGTGATGTCCGGGTATTCATTCGCCACATCCTTGAAAGCCCGCTCCCAGAGATCAAAGGCGAAGGTCAGGACATTGGTCTTGCCGCAGAGGGTCAGTTTCCGTTTTTTATTCCGACGGCGGCAAAAATCAAAGGCATAGCGGATACACCGTTCCACGCCTTTACGGGTATTAATGGATTCCTGGATAGCCACCTCATCGGCAGTCCCTTTTTTCAAAAATCCACCGGCCCCGGCATACAGACCTTCGGTGTTCTCCCGAATCACTACAAAATCGATATCGGCCGCTCCCTTATTTTTTAAAGGGGTGTCCACTCCGGGATAGAGAATAACCGGTCGCAGGTTGATATACTGATCCAGATCAAATCGCAGTTTTAACAACAGACCCTTCTCCAAAATACCCGGTTTTACCCCCGGATGGCCAATGGCCCCGAGATAAATGGCGTTGACCTTCTTTAATTCTTCCAGGACCGAATCCGGCAGGATTTCCCCGGTCTTTAAATAGCGCTCGCCGCCCAGATCAAAAGGGATGAAATGAAAAGAGAGCTTCTCCTTTTGACCTACGGCCTTAAGCACCTTTAAACCTTCGGCCACCACTTCTGGTCCGGTGCCGTCTCCTGAAATGACTGCAATCAGATATGTTTTTTTCATGGTTTTTCCCTTACCTCTTTGATTTTTGGCCCTGTACCTTGGGCTCTGGGCCTTGGGCCTTTTTATTGATATGGGCAACCAGCCCCCCGTCATCGATCAATTCCTGCATGAACGGAGGAATAGGTTCGGCTTGAAATTTTTTCTTTAAGGTTCGATCTTCAATCAGGCCGGTTTCGGCATTAACCACCACAACATCCCCGGTTTTAATCGTTTGGGCGGCTTCCGGGGATTCAAATATCGGAAGCCCCATATTAAAGGCGTTTCGATAAAAGATCCGGGCGAAGTTTTCGGCAATCACGCAGGAAATGCCGGCGGCTTTGATGGCAATAGGGGCATGCTCCCGGGAAGAACCGCTCCCGAAATTTCTACCGGCAACAATAATATCTCCCTTATGGACCTTCTTCACAAAATCAGGATCAGCATCTTCCATACAATGGCTGCCCAATTCCTTCGGATCCGAAGTGGTTAAATGACGGGCTGGGATGATGACATCGGTGTCAATATGGTCTCCGAACTTCCAGACGCGGCCGGTATATTTCATTTTGTATCCCTTTTCTTCATGATGACGATATAAAAACTCGTCATTCCCGCGCAGGCGGGAATCCAGTCCATGCCTAACCAATTAAAACACTGGATTCCCGCTTTCACGGGAATGACGAAAATGGGTGCTTCCGGATTTTTATAAACTGGTCTCTTCATAACGCCTAAATATATTTCCGGCAGGTACTCCTGATGTTGGAAAAATTTTGTTTCTCTGAACTCCGAACTATAAACTCCGAACTTTTTTCAGCCTCGGCAAGGCCTCCACCGGCCCGATAGATCCCAGGACGGCCGAGGCCGCGGTAATGGCCGGGCTGGCCAGGTAGACCTCACTGCCCGGATGGCCCATGCGGCCCACAAAATTGCGGTTGGTGGTTGAGATGGCCCTTTCTCCCTGGGCCAGAATCCCCATAAACCCTCCCAGACAAGGACCGCAGGTGGGGGGGCTGATCACCCCACCTGCCTTCAAAAAGATGTCCAGCAACCCTTCGGACATGGCCTGCTGGTAAATCCAGGGGGTTGCCGGGATAATGATCAGCCGGACCCCCTTGGCGACTTGGTGCCCTTTTAATACCCGGGCCGCAATCCGCAAATCCTCCAGCCGTCCATTGGTACAAGATCCTATGACGGCCTGATCAATCGGTACCTTTCCCACTTTCGATATGGGCCGGGTATTTTCGGGCAGGTGGGGGAAAGCCACCTGGGGTTCGATGCTACTCAAATCATAATAACGCGTTTCCCTATATTGGGCATCCGGATCGGAATGCAAAATCTTGCCTTTTTTCTTGGATCGTTCCCGAACGTAGGCCATGGTGCTGTCATCCGGCTCAAAGATACCATTCTTGGCCCCGGCCTCAATGGCCATATTGGCCATGGTGAACCGATCGGCCATGGAAAGACCGGCCAGGGCCGGCCCGCTGAATTCCATGGCCTGGTAGCGGGCCCCATCCACCCCGAGGTCTCCGATGGTATACAGGATCAGGTCTTTACCCGAAACCCAGGGCCTGGGTCTTCCGCGATAAACCAGTTTTATGGTCTCGGGGACCTTTAACCAGGTTTGGCCGGTAACCATAGCCGCGCCCAGGTCCGTGCTCCCGACGCCTGTGGCAAAGGCCCCCAAAGCCCCATAGGTGCAGGTATGACTATCGGCCCCGATAACCAGATCCCCGGGTAAGACCAACCCCTTTTCCGGAAGCAGGGCATGCTCTACCCCCATCTCCCCCAACTCAAAAAAATGGGTGAGCTTTTGCTCCCTGGCAAAAAGACGCATCTTCCGGCATTGTTCAGCCGCCGCTATATCCTTATTGGGTACGAAATGATCGGGAACCAGGACTACCTTTTTCGGGTCAAAAACCTTTTTACCGCTGGCCTTATAAAAAACCTCCATGGCGATAGGGGCGGTAATATCATTGGCCAGGGCCAGGTCCACCCGGGCTTCGATCAACTGACCGGGATGAACGGTTTTCACTCCGGCGTGGGCAGCTAAAATTTTTTCTGTAATGGTTTGAGACATAATTCCCTCGATAACAGCCGTTCGGCGTTCGTAGATTTTCTTTTTCGCTGAACGCCGAACTCCGAACGACGAACGTGTATTACGATAGTTTTTTAATCGGATTCTTTTTTAAATATTCCAATCGATTCAGGGCATTTAAATAGGCCTTGGCACTGGCCGTTATAATATCCGGATCCGATCCCTTGCCCAGGCCCACCTTGCCGTCCTGTTCGACACGGACATTAACCTGCCCCTGGGCGTCCGTACCACCGGTAATGGCATTGATCGAAAAACTTAAAAGCTTACAGGCCTTGGTACAGGTTCGAATAATTTTATTGATGGTATTAAAAGTGGCATCAATCGGACCCACTCCAAAACCGGCCTTCTGGATAATTTCTCCATTGACCTCAATCTTAACAGTGGCCGTCGGGACCGCCATATTTCCGCTGATCACACTTAAATAGACCAGTTTATAGGTATCGGGAATCATCAGGATCTCATCAGCGATCAAGGCCTCGATATCTTCATTGACCACTTCCTTTTTCTTGTCGGCCAGGTCTTTGAACCTCTCAAAGACTTTTTGTAAATCTTCCGGACTCAAAACATAGCCCAATTCCTTCAGGCGCTCCTGAAAGGCATGGCGACCGGAATGTTTTCCTAAAACCAATACATTTTGGTCCAGTCCGACATCCTTGGGGGTCATGATCTCATAGGTCGCCCTCTTTTTAAGAACCCCATCCTGATGGATCCCAGATTCATGGGCAAAGGCATTGGCCCCCACTACGGCCTTATTGGCCGGGACCAATAGGCCGGTTATGCGGCTCACTAAGCGACTGGCGGGATAGATCTGCCGTTTTTCAATATTGGTAAAATAGGGCATTCGATCTTTTCGGGTATGCAGGGCCATTACCAGTTCTTCCAGAGAGGTGTTCCCGGCCCGTTCCCCGATACCGTTGATAGTCACCTCCGCCTGCCGGGCCCCGTTCTGAATGGCGGACAGGGTATTGGCTACGGCCAGCCCCAGGTCATTATGGCAATGAACGCTCCAGACCACCCGATCATCAGCCGCCACCTTTTCCCGCAAAAGGTGAACCCTTTGCCCGAATTCTTCCGGCAGGGCGTATCCCACCGTATCGGGAAAATTGATGGTGGTGGCCCCGGCCTTGACGGCCGTTTGGACGACCTGGACCAGATAAGAAGGATCGGTCCGGGAACCGTCTTCGGTGGAAAACTCGATATTGGTGGTATAGCGCCGGGCATAGGCAATCGCCTTTTGAACGATCTCCAACACCTCTCTCCGGGTCTTGCGCAATTTGTATTTTAAGTGCAGGTCGGAGGTCGCTATAAAAATATGCAAACGGGGATCAGCCGCCTCTTTTACGGCCTCCCAGGCCCGATCGATATCCCCTTTGGCTGTCCTGGAAAGGGCGGTAACCGTCAATCCCCGGACCTCTTTGGCAATCAAGGCCACGGCCTCGAAATCGCCTTGTGAGGCCACCGGAAATCCGGCTTCGATCACATCGACCTTTAATTTTTCCAATTGCCGGGCCAGACGCAGTTTTTCGGCCTTGTTCATGCTGGCCCCCGGGGATTGCTCCCCGTCTCTTAAGGTTGTATCAAAAATAATAATGCGTTCAGCCATGTTCCTCGTTCCTCGTTACTGGTCTCGTTAGGCGTTAGTGATTAGGCGTTCCTCACTCCAGTATCCAGCACCCAGTATCTGTACTAAGCCCCCATGCCCCAATGGGTTACTAACGGTTTTTGAAAATACTTTTTTAAATTCCGAAATCCGCACTCCGAAATCCGAAATCTTATTTATTATCAGACCGTCCGCTCTACGGGTTCGGTCGTCGGTTTCCTCTTCAACTTATACAAAGCCAGGACAGGACCGGACAGCACATATCCCAGGAGCCCCACGGCCAGCATGACGAAGGGTTCCAAGGCCACCAGAACAAAAATCAGCACCGCCGCCACCAGGAAGTTGAAAGAGCGTCTTTCCGCTAATTTCAGGCCTTTAAAGCTGGGATACGGAATATTGCTGACCATCAAAAATGATAAGACATAGATCATGATCAACACCACCAGGTAACCTGTTGATCCTGTTCCGCCTACCTGATAAATGAACAATATCGTTGCGGCCACGATACTGGCTGCGGCCGGAATCGGCAGGCCGACAAAATAATTGTTTCCCACCTGCCCCACTTGAACATTGAAACGGGCCAACCGCAAAGCCCCGCAAACCACATAGAGAAAGGCGGCCATCCAGCCGAATCGGTTGAAGGGTTTCAAAGCCCAAAGAAAAACCAGGACCCCCGGGGCCATTCCGAAAGCAATCAAATCGCATAAGGAATCATACTGAACACCAAAGGCGCTGGTCGTCCTGGTAATACGGGCAATACGTCCATCCAGACCATCCAGGACAGCCGCAATCAACACGGAAAGGGCGGCCTGGTAAAAATTTCCCTGAATCGCACTGATTACAGCATAAAAACCGCAAAAAAGACTGGCCGTGGTCACCAGATTGGGGAGCACATAGACGCCCCTTCTCCGTTCCTTCCTGTTTTTATTCCTCCGATTTTTTATCCTCATGGCAGTTCTCCTAAAATGGTCAACCCGGCCTTGACCTTATCTCCCCGTTTGATCCGGAGTCGGGCTGCGGTGGGCAAATAAAGATCCACCCTTGAACCAAACTGGATCAACCCAAAACGCTCTCCCTGCTTTACGGTTTCACCGGCCTTGACCCAGCAGACAATCCTTCGGGCGATCAAGCCGGCTATTTGAACAAAACAAATCTTTGTCCCTGCGAGCGTAGTAAGAACCAGGGCGTTTTGTTCGTTTTGGGCCGAGGCCAGGTCATTATTGGCCGCATAGAACTTCCCGGCCTGATAAAAAACCTTTTCTATACTGCCGCTTATCGGAATGCGATTAATATGGCAGTTAAAAACCGACATAAAGATACTGATCTTTATCGCCCGGCCAGTTAAAAAAGAAATTTCTTCCTCTTCCTCGATCAGCAGGATTTTACCATCGGCCGGGGACAATAAGACTTTTTCTCCCTGGGGCGACTCCCGTTCGGGGTCCCGAAAAAACGCGGCTACGAAGATGGTAAACAGGCCGGCTATTCCCCAACCTAAGGACAGGTCCAACCAGGCAAAAAGAACAACCCCTGCCAACCCAAGAATAATAAATGGATACCCTTGACGGGCTATCGGAATAATCATAAAAAACCCGTTCGGCGTTCAGCGTTCGGCGAACCCAATTTACGTATTAACCGGGACTCCGGAAAAGCCAGGGACCGGCCGAGACTGGAGTAATGGGAGCGAAGACCTACCACTCCGGACTCTGAACCCCGAACACTGGCCGGGAGTGACAACAACCTCGAATCCTCGAACCCTTGAATCCTTGAACCCTCATCATCATTTCTTCAGCCAGCTCATCATATCGCGGAGTTTCTGGCCCACTTCTTCTATGGGATGTTCGGCCTCAATACGCCGCAAGGCATTAAAGACCGGTCGATTGGCCTTGTTTTCCAGGATCCATTCTCGAGCGAATTCACCCGTTTGGACCTCTTGCAAGATTATCTGCATCTCTTCCCGGGTCTCTTCCGTGACGATGCGATTTCCGCGGGTCAAGTCGCCGTATTCAGCCGTATCACTTATGGAATAACGCATCCGGCTGATGCCCCCTTCATACATTAAATCCACGATCAGTTTTAACTCATGTAAACATTCAAAATAAGCGATCTCGGGTTGATACCCGGCCTCCACCAGGGTATCAAAGCCGGCCTTGACCAAAGCGGTTACACCGCCGCACAAAACGGCCTGCTCACCGAAGAGATCGGTTTCCGTTTCTTCTTTAAAGGTGGTCAAGATAACGCCGGCCCGGGTGGCTCCAATCCCCTTGGCATAGGCCAAAGCGGTCTTCATGGCATTGCCGGAAGGATCCTGATGGATCGCAACCAGGGATGGAACCCCGGCCCCTTTTTCAAATTCCCGACGTACCAAATGACCTGGTCCCTTGGGGGCAACCATGACCACATCCACATTAGACGGGGGGACAATTTGCCCATAATGAATATTAAAGCCGTGTGAAAAAACGATGGTTTTATCGGGCGTCAAATGGGGCAGGACCTCATTTTCAAACAGATAGGCCTGGGCATGGTCCTGGGCCAGGATTTGAATAACCTGGGCCTGGGCTGCGGCCTGGGCCGCAGTAACCGGAACAAATCCTTGTTCCTGGGCCAGTTGGTAATTAGGAGTACCGGCCAATTCAGCTACAACCACGTCCACCCCTGAATCCCGTAAATTCAAGGCCTGGGCGTGTCCCTGACTCCCGTAGCCGATGATGGCTACTTTCTTTCCTTTTAGGATGTTAAGATCTGCTTCCTGGTCATAAAAAATTTTCATTTCTTTCCTCCTCCAAACGTCTCTTGTAGTATAACAGATTTTTCCCTCTTTAATGAACCTTCTTTTTTGCTCCGGGCCATGGCAATAGCACCGGTGCGGGCGATTTCTTTAATCCCAAGGGGACCCAGCAAATCCAAAATAGCCTTGATTTTCCCTTCATTGCCGGTCACCTCAATCGTATAAAATTGGGGACTTACATCGACCACCTTACAGCGGAAGATGTCTACGATTCTCAAAATTTCGGCCCGGGTTTGGGCCTCGGCCCGGACCTTAATCAAGGCCATCTCTCTTTCGACAAATTCGGTATTGGTAAAATCTATTACCTTAATGACATTGATCAGTTTATTGAGCTGTTTGGTTATTTGTTCTATAATTTGATCATTTCCTCGTGTTACTAAGGTAATTCGAGAAACCAGGGGATCCATGGTCTCAGCCACACAAAGACTTTCAATATTAAAACCTCGGCCGCTGAATAAACCCGTAACGCGCGACAGGACCCCGGGTTCGTTATCCACCAATGCAGAAATAGTATGTTTTTGATCCTGGTTATTTTCCATTTAGTAGCCTAATAGTCGTAGCTTTCAGCGGTCGGCGGTCAGCTTTCAGCAAACCAATAACCATCTTGGCTGGACGCTGACCGCTGATTCCAGATCGCTTATTTTACACCAACAGCATCTCGGTCATGGCTTTTCCGGAAGGGACCATTGGAGAGACACATTCTTCAGGGCTGACAACAAAATCGATTATCACCGGTCCTTTAATGGATAAGGCCTTTTCGATAACCGGCCCCACCTCTTCGGGGTGCTTGGCCCTGAGTCCGGTTGCCCCATAGGCTTCAGCTATTTTCACAAAATCGGGATTGCCCTTGAGGAAGGTCTGGGCATACCTTTTTTCATAAAAAAGTTCCTGGAATTGACGCACCATCCCCAAATAACCATTATTTAAAATGGCAATCTTCACCGGCAATTGATTGGCCACAACCGTTGCCATTTCCTGAATGTTCATCTGGATACTCCCGTCTCCGGCAATATCGAATACGATTCGGTCCGGGCAGGCCACCTGGGCCCCAATCGCGGCCGGAAAACCATACCCCATGACCCCCAATCCACCGGATGTAATAAAGGAATTGGGTTGGTCGAAATGATAATATTGGGCGGCCCACATCTGATTTTGTCCCACCTCCGTGGCGATGATGGCCTTTCCTTTGGTCAGTTCATAAATCTTTTCAACCACGTATTGGGGTTTGATTTCGTCTTTTCCCTGTTCATAGTTTAGCGGGTGGGTTTCCTTCCATTCCTTGATTTGTTCCAGCCAGGGTTGTCTTATCTTACGCCATTCCTGTTTTCCCGGTTTTTGGACCAGTTGATTTAATTTGGTTAAGGCATCCTTGCAATCTCCGACAATCGGGATATCCACCGAGACATTTTTCCGGATCGATGTGGGATCGATGTCGATATGGATAATCCGGGCCTCGGGGGCGAACAGATCCACCTTACCCGTGACCCGATCATCAAATCGGGCTCCCACGGCAATCAAGAGATCACAATGAGCCACGGACATATTGGCCCAATAAGTCCCGTGCATCCCCAGCATCCCCAGCCACAGGGGATGCCTGCCGGGAAAGGCCCCCAACCCCATCAGGGTAGTCGTTACGGGAATGGTCAAGCTCTCGGCTAAGGTTTTTAATTCTGAGGAAGAATGGGAGGTAATGACCCCGCCTCCGGCATAGATTACCGGCCTCTTGGCCTTCAGGATCTGTGCTGTTGCTTTTTCGATTTGTTTGGGATGGGCGCTGTAAGTCGGCCGGTAGTTGCGCATCTCAATTTTTTTAGGATACTTAAATTCGGTTTTGTTGTGCAGTATATCCTTTGGCAAATCGATCAGGATCGGTCCCGGTCTACCGGAACGGGCCAGGTAAAAGGCTTCCTTTATGATTCCAGCCAGATCTTCAACCGCCTTAACCAAATAATTGTGTTTGGTACAAGGACGGGTGATGCCTACAATGTCCACTTCCTGAAAAGCATCATTGCCGATTAATGGGGTTGGAACCTGGCCGGTAAAAACCACAATGGGGATAGAGTCCATATAGGCCGAAGCTATTCCCGTAACGGTATTGGTGGCCCCCGGGCCGGAGGTCACCAGACAAACACCCACCTTTCCTGAGGTCCGGGCATATCCATCAGCCATATGGACGGCGCCCTGTTCATGGCGCACCAGATAATGACGGATGGGACTTTTATCCAGGGTGTCATAAATGTCCGTAATAGCTGCTCCGGGATACCCGAAGATAGAGGTAACCCCTTCCTGGATCAAGCTTTCTATAACGATTTCGGCTCCACTTAATCTCAAGCGCTTTAACCTTTTGCCCGGTGGTCTCTCAATATCTGTTCAATCCGATCCCGGCCGGCCAGCTTTAATTTTTGAAGCTTTCTCTTTTCTCGATTTTCTTCATCGGAAAGGTATAACCTTTTATTGAATTCTTCCAACTGGCTTTCAAATTCTTTGTGTTCTTTCACCAACTTTCGCAGTTCTTCATCCTCGGCAATCAGTTGGGCGATTAATTCTTCGTCTCTTTTTTCCATAAGCTACTCCCTTAGAATTTAATGGATATTAAAATATCCCGGTCGTTTTGTCAAATACAAAGATAGGTGTAACCTGTTAATTAAAATCTAAAATAAGTTTGAAAAATTAATTGGAATTCATGAAATAGAATAGGGTATAATTTCAAAATGCCTCAATTCCAAAATCTATCAGACTTAAGGAGGTCAGCCTATGGGGTGGATCGAAGCCTCGACAGAAGAACAGGTTCGGATATTAAAATTAAATCGGGGGATACCCAACCCCATAAACAGAGAACTGGTAAAAGAGCTTGCGCTTCATCTGAAGGAAGCTCAGGACAGCCAGGGGGTCCATTCCCTGGTCCTGACCAGCGCCAATGATAAATTTTTTTCCATGGGTTTTGATCTCCCTGAACTCTATTCCAAGGACCCTCAAGTCTTTAAGGAATTCTTTACGGCCTACAACCTGCTCTGTTTAAATCTCTATATTTTCCCCAAACCGACCATCGCTTCCCTTAACGGCCATGCCATCGCCGGGGGGTTTATCCTGGCTTCATGCTGTGATTACCGTTTTATGAGCCAGGGAAAAAAATTTTGCGCCTTAAACGAAATCAACCTGGGTGTTCCTTTGCCCTACCTCTCGGATTGCATTTTAAGACAACTGGCCGGAGACCGGAAGGCAACAGAGATGATGTATACCGGGAAAATGATCCCGGCCGAAGAGGCCTTATCCATGGGGATCATCGACGGCCTTTTCCCTTCGGAAAACCTTTTTCAGGAGTCTCTGACCAAGGCCCGGTTACTGGGCGGTCTTCCGGCTGAGGCCTTTGGAGCAATCAAGAAGAATAGAACCGGTTCGGTGGCCGAGGATATCCGCCGGCGCCTGGAGGACGATGTAGATCTGTTTTTAAAATTTTGGTATGCCGAAGAGGCCCGGGAAAGGCTTAAAGAGGCCATGAAAAAATTTTAACAACAGGCGTAAGGCGCAAGGCACAAGGCTCAAGGCAAACGATTTGTTTGATTTTAAGTTAAGCCCTTGTACCTTGTGCCTTGTGCCTTGCGCCCCACAAAGGAGGCATTTCATGGAATTTAAAATCGGACCGACCCTCTTTTTCTTGGAAGAAGGGGATATCACCCAACAGGAAACAGAGGCCATTGTCAATGCCGCCAATTCCCGTCTGGCCGGCGGTGGTGGGGTGGACGGGGCCATCCACCGGGCCGGCGGACCGGCTATCATGGAGGATTGCCGAAGGATCGGGAGCTGCCCTACCGGACAGGCGGTGATTACCAGCGGCGGAAATCTTAAGGCCAAATACGTTATCCACACCGTCGGACCTGTTTTTCATGGGGGAAACAAAGGGGAGGCCGGACTTCTGGCCAGCGCTTACCGGGAAAGCTTGAAACTGGCCCATAAAAAAGAGATAAAGTCGGTGGCTTTTCCTTCTTTGAGCACCGGCGCTTACGGGTATCCGCTGGACGAGGCCGCCAGTATCGCTGTAAAAACCGTTACGACCTACATCCGTGAAAATCCGGTTTTCCACCGGGTAGGGTTTGTCCTTTTTGGGAATCAAGCCTACCAGGCTTATTATCAAGCAACCGGCGAAGCATTGGGGTTGGGGAAATGAAAAAATTATCTCTCTCCCGTTCCTGACCCTTTTATCCCCCTTCCCGATCCATCTATTGCAGCTCGAAATAACCGGGCCATCTTTTGGACATCGGGATGTTCCCAGAGCTCTTCTATGGAATAACGCATCTTTCTGGACCAATTAGGATGTTCGGTGATGGTCCCGGGCAGGTTGAGCTGCGCCTTCTCCAGGAATAGATCCTCCTGGCTCAAGACCAGAAGCTTGGCCTTGGTGGAGGCCAGAAAGGCCATGACGGCCCGATGGAGTTCTTCGGTTAAAACCGGTTCTTCCTGAGCATGGAGCGTCAGTGCTTCTTCCCGGGAAAGGAATCCAAGAGTTTGAAGCCGGTCGATCATCCGGCGCTTTTCCTTGATCCGCTCGGCCATAGCCTGATGAGATTGCCCTTCTTCCAGGAAAAGACCTAATTCTTTCCGAAGAATAATATCCTCCATACTCCAGAATCCGGCTAAGGGGGGCAGGTCATGGGTACTGATCGAGGCCAAAGCCAGTTCCGGATAGCTTTCCGGGGCCTTCAGGTCTCCGGTCTCATCTTTTTCGAAGTAAAACAACCGATAAGAAAAAATGCCCTGCTTTTGCAGGCTCTCTCTTAATTGGGTCGGAATGGTCCCCAGATCCTCACCGATGATCAGGGTTTTTGTGCGAACACTTTCCAGGGCCAGGACCTGAATCAATTCATCAAAAGGATATCTTACATAGGCCCCATCTACCGGGGCCTGTCCTTCCAATATCCAAAAGAGACGGGCGAGTTTCAAGATATGGTCGATCCGTAACGCCCCCCCGGGATGGCTGTTTTTCCGTATCTCCCAGGCAAAGGGTTTAAATCCCTCCTGACGATAGGTTTCTTCATTGGGTGGGGAAAACCCCCAATCCTGCCCTTTAGGGGAAAAGTCATCAGGCGGTGCCCCAACCCGGACACCAGGGACGGTAAAACCCGGCCAAGCCCAGGAATCGGCCCCCTCAGGATCAATGCCCAGGGCCAAGTCGTGATAGAGACCGATCTCAGCCCCTGATTGTAACGCCAGATCCTGGACTTCCGACAATTGGGCCTCCACTTGCCATTGAAGATATTTATGGAACAAGACTTCTTGCCAGTGCCCTTTTCGAAAGGTTTCGACTTCCCGGGAATCAGGATTTTGAAAAGGAAAAGGCCACTGTTTCCAGGTATAAATTTTGGAGTTTTCTTTCTGAAAATGGTCGTTCAAGGCGCAATAAACAGCATAGCGGTCCAGCAGATTCCCTTCCCGGTCGATATAAGCCGTAAATTCTTTTTGCCGACGGGTCTCTTGTCCGGCCGTCTTCCAATGGCGTTCTATGAAAATTTGGAAAACTATTTTCAAAATCTTTTGTTTCAGGCTATCCACCCTCTCAAACTGAACCTTTTCCGATCCGTTAAGTTCGTCTAACCATTTTTGCGTCTCCGGAGCCATTACCATTTTCCAGGCCTTTGGAGCGTAGTTATATTCTTCTATTTCAGGGATATTCAAATAAATGGGATTCCGATAAAAACGGCTGGTGGGATAATAGGGACTGATATTATAAGGTTCCTTATTGGAAAGGGCATGTAAGGGAAGGAGTCCGATAACATCCACCTGAAGGGACAAGATAGCCCAGCGCACCAATTCCTTCAGGTCACCAAAATCCCCTATTCCCCAATTATGCCGGGAGCGAAGTCCGGCCAGGGAAATGGTCAATCCGGCCCTCAGACCGGCATCTTTAAGACCCGGGGGGAGATAAGCCTTTTCCGGACAAACAATCAGCCTTATGGACTGTCTAAAACGATGACCGGCCTGCAGTACCATAAAAAAAATCTGGTGATAGCCTAATGGAAGCCCTTTGGGAAAAGGAAGACCCCCTCTTAAATAAATGGCCCCCTCGATCTCTCTGGCTTCTTTAAACCGGAGATGTTCGTGAAGAAAATAGTGGGCCTTAAGATTGCCGTTTTCCTCACGAATTTTTAAGTGAACCTGAATATCGTCAGGCAATCGGTCAAGCTCCAATTCTTTATTTACCGGGATTTGAAAGCTCAATTCTTCCGGCAAGGCATTAATCGAGACGATCCGAACAGGTTCAATTAACTGTTTCCATTCCCGATATTCCTCTCCCCGAACTACCGCTTTCAGTTTTTCAAAATCTTCCACCTTACAACCCATGGCCTTAAGGATCTTGACCCTGGTTTCCTGTGGGATGGGATGAATATGGCCGAAGTTGTCCCGATATTCAGGTTCAATCCCTTTCAGGGTTGCCAGTCGGGCCAATAATTTTTGGTATTCTTCAGAATCCATCATCGAATTGGCCTGATTTCGCCCTCGTCGCTTATCCGGACATTAAAGTCATACCCGTTATTATGGGTAAGCTCTTTCAACAACGCAATCCCTTCCTGAGTACTGTCATATACCGGAATGCCTCCATTAACCAATTTTACCGGAATGATCCCTCCTTCCAATAACCCGCCCTTTTCAGTATCCAACCGGACCTTCAGGATGACACTGATTCCATTAGGTCCTTTCAGGTTAAACATCCCATAGGTTAAAAAATTCCCCAGGCTATAGGCGATTAATTTTCCCTTGTAAATCTCTAATGCCCTTAACACATGAGGGCCATGGCCCAGAACCAGGTCCGCACCGGCATCAACCGCGGACCGTGAAAAATGTATGACATTCCCCCTTTTTTCACCCAAGAATATTTCATTTTCGTCCCTGACCTGAAGGGCCGATTTCCCCTCCGCTCCACCATGAAAGGTTACAATGACCAAATCATGGGTGGCCTTCAACCGGGCTATGATCTCCCTGGCCTTTTCTATCTCCAGTATGGAAAAGGAATATTTTGAAGAAAGATAGGAAAATCCGACCAAGGCGACCTTTTTCCCTTTTATCGTTAATTCAACCACGGCCTCTCCCCCCAAGGGAGCAATCCCAAGGGAACCCAGGGTCTCCAGACTGCTTTTGATGCCCTCCGTTCCAAAATCCAGGATGTGGTTGTTGGCAATATTTAATACATTAAAACCGGTTTCTTTAAGATAACGTCCATAACGGGTCGGACTTTTAAATTCAAAGCAATAGCGGCTTTTTTCTTCCCGGCACTTGCCGGATTCTCCTTCATCCAAGAGGGGGCCTTCCAGGTTTCCAAAAACAATATCCCCGTCGTTCATATAAGGTCGAATATTATTAAACAGGTCCCGCCCGTCGTCAGGGGGCAATATTCCCCGCAACCCGGTTGAGCCCATCATAATGTCTCCTACGGCAATAACAGTCAAATAATCTCCGGCAAAAGTCTTTGGGAGGAAAGACCCGGTAACCAATACTAACAACAAGAAAAAAATGAAATTATTGCGTTTCACGGAGCGTATCTTTCGCCAAATAGATTTAGAGAAATAAATATACTACAGAAATCAACCCTTTTAAACGGCAAAATTCTAAATCAGACCAATCCGCCTGATTCGGAAATTTCTCCTCCCCAATCATCTTGACAATTGATCCAAAAAAGTATAAAAATCGAACTATTAAAGATCGCTATTTCTCTTCCGGTGGGAATATTAAATCCAATGAGCAACCCTTCTTTAAAAGGGCCGATCTTATTTCTGAGTTCCGGGACCTATCTGGGTTATATCCCCCTGGCTTCAGGCACTTTTGGAACCCTTTGGGGGCTGCCCATTTTCTTCTGGCTTTCAACTCAATCCCTTTGGATCCAGGTTCTTTTTATTATTGGCTCCATCGGCCTGGCCATCCTTTTGGCCGGACAAGCAGAAAAAATTTGGAACCGGAAAGATCCCTCCCAGGTTGTGATCGACGAAATAGTCGGTTATCTGACCGCCATGGCTGGAATGCCTTTCTCCTGGACCATGGCTGTTTCAGGTTTTTTTATCTTCCGGATCATGGATATTTTAAAACCCTTTCCGATTCGAAAAATCGATCAGGGTCTGCCGGGAGGTTGGGGCATCGTCCTGGATGACGTTTTAGCCGGGGTTTATAGCCAAATCATACTTCGTATCCTGGTTTATTTATGGGGCTAAAAATAGAAATCATTGGTATAGGTAATGAATTGATTACCGGCCGGGTCCTGGACCAAAATGCCGGTTATGCCGCTGCCAGGTTGCATTCCTTCGGATTTGAAGTAAGCCGTATTGTCCTGATCGGAGACCAGCCCAAGGTAATCTGTTCGGCCCTGAAAAAGGCCGAAAAAAGGGCTGATGCGGTTATAGTGACCGGTGGTTTGGGGGGAACCCTGGATGATCTGACCGTTGATGCCGTCAGTCGTACTTTTCACCGACCCCTGGTCCTCAATCAGGGTCTTCAAGGTCAAATTAAAAAATTTTTAACGAAAAGGGCCATCCCCTGGGACCCCATTTTTGAAAAAATGGCCTGGTTACCGGAAGGGGTGGAACTTTTTCAACCCAGACCAAAGGCCTGCGGTTTTATCATGATAGAAAAAGGGAAACCTTTTTTCTTCTTACCCGGGGTACCCGGTGAAATGCGAAGGTTCTTAGACCGTCAGATTATTCCTTATTTAATCCAGCAATATCCGGGTCAAGGGGTCATCCGGCAAAGGGTTTACAAGATTTTTGGTTTATTGGAACCGGAGATCAATGAAAAGCTTAAGGATTTGGCAAAGCATTATGAAACTCTCCAATTAGGGTTTTATCCCAATTTTCCCGAGCATCACTTAACGGTCTCCGTTCGGGCCGAAAAAGCCCAGTGGGCCGACTCCCTCCTGGATAGCATCGAAAAGGTGGTGGAAGAACAATTATCCGAGTATCTTGTTTCCAAAAATGATCAAACCCTGGAACAAGTAGTCGGCGATTTATTGCGGCAAAAAAAATGGACCCTGGCTGTGGCCGAATCCTGTACTGGCGGCCTGATCGGTCATCAAATTACCAATGTTCCGGGAAGTTCTGAATATTTCGATCGTGGCCTCATTGTCTACAGCAACCGGGCCAAAACGGAACTGCTCGGAATTCCCCAAAGGACCTTATCCCGATATGGGGCGGTCAGTAAAAAAACTGCCCTCTTAATGGCTGAGGGTATTCGGGAAAAAAGCCGATCAGATTTAGGATTGGCCGTCACCGGCATAGCCGGCCCTGGAGGGGGAACCCCTGAAAAACCCGTTGGAACGGTCTGGATTGCCCTGTCTTCGGAGCAAGGCAGTAAAGCCGGGCATTTTCTTTTTGGCCGCCGACGGGCACAAATCAAAATCCTGACGGCCTATACCGCCCTGAATTGGGTCCGGAGGCTTCTCTTAGATGATACGTTCCTTTTTAGCGATAGAACTTCCTGAAAACCTGAAGGGGAGCATTGCAAGTGTTATCAACGAGCTGCGTAAGATTCCTTCAAATATTAAATGGGTCTCCTCAGAAAACACCCATTTGACCTTGAAGTTTTTTGGCTCCATACCCGATGAAAGGGTTGAAAAAATTTCACAGACACTTTTGAAGGTTGCCCCGGCTTACCCCAGGTTCAAACTGAGTCTGAAAGGGTTGGGCGCTTTTCCAAACCTGTTCAGGCCCCGGGTGATCTGGGCCGGTCTGGGGGGAGAGATTGAGATCCTGCAGGGATTTTACCATGACCTTGAACTGGCCCTTATTCCCCTGGGAATCCCGAAAGAAGAACGGCCATTTCATCCCCATCTGACCCTGGGGAGGAACAAGTTAAATCAAATAAATGAGCCCCTTTATACGCTCTTGTCCGGATGGTCGAAAGAAGAGACGGCCTCATTTGAGGTGCAGGAATTGATTTTTTTCCGAAGCGATTTGAAACCTGCCGGGCCGGTTTATACCCGGTTGGGGGTCTTTCCACTGGAACAAAATAACGTGCTATAGGGTGATGGCTTGAAAAAATCCAATATCTCAGTACTCCGTCACTTCAATTGAAAAAGTTAGAACTTTTTAGGATTTCATCAAAATAACAAACCATAATTTTCCAATTTACAGGGAGGTAATATGAAACCAAATGGTGACAAAGGCGGTGACAAAGGCCGGGCCATAGAAATGGCTATGAGTCAAATTGAAAAGCAGTTTGGAAAAGGCTCTATTATGCGTCTGGGAGCAGAGGCCTTAACCGCCGATATCCCTTTTATTCCTACAGGATCTTTATCCCTGGACATTGCCACCGGCATCGGCGGAATTCCCCGTGGCCGAATCACCGAAATCTATGGGCCGGAATCATCCGGCAAGACCACCCTGGCCTTGCACACCATCGCCGAGGCCCAGAAAAGAGGCGGCATGGCTGCTTTCATCGATGCCGAACATGCCTTGGATATCATCTATGCCAATAAATTGGGGGTGAATTGCGATGACCTCCTGGTCTCCCAACCCGATAACGGAGAGCAGGCCCTTGAGATTGCTGAAATACTGGTACGCAGTGGGGCCATGGATATCGTCGTAGTCGATTCCGTGGCGGCCCTGGTCCCCCGGGCAGAAATCGAAGGAGAAATGGGAGATGCCCATATGGGGCTTCAAGCCCGGCTCATGTCTCAAGCCCTTAGAAAACTGACCGGGACCATCAGCAAGACCCACACTTCCCTGGTTTTTATCAACCAGATCCGGATGAAAATCGGCGTTATGTTCGGCAATCCCGAAACCACTACCGGTGGAAATGCCTTAAAATTTTATGCTTCCCTGAGGCTGGATATACGGAAAACCGGCACCCTTAAGGATGGGCAGGAAATCGTCGGAACCCGGACCAAAGTCAAGGTAGTCAAAAATAAGATCGCCCCTCCGTTTAAAGAGGCTGAATTTGACATCCTCTACGGAGAAGGGATATCCAAAGAAGGGGATATCCTGGATCTCGGAGTAGCGCACGATATTATTGAGAAAAGCGGTACCTGGTATTCTTTTGCAGGTAATCGCATCGGCCAGGGCCGTGACAATGCCCGGGGTTATCTTAAAGAACATCCGGAAGCCCTGGCCGAAGTCGAAACAAAAGTTAAACAAACCTATGGATTGATCAAGGAACCACAACAATAACCAGGATTCAAAGGGTCGAGGGTTCCATGATTCAAGTGACCTAATCCTTGAACCCTGGAATCCTGGAATCCTTGAACCCTTGTTTTTCGGAAAGGATAATCATCATTGAAAACCGGAAAAGAGATACGTCAAACCTTTTTGGACTACTTTAGAGATCAGGGACACGAGGTCGTCAAGAGCGCTTCCTTGATCCCGCGGGACGACCCCACTCTGCTCTTTACCAATGCCGGAATGGTCCCTTTCAAGAGGATTTTTTTAGGGGAAGAACGACGGGAGTATTCCCGGGCCGTCTCCAGTCAGAAATGTGTTCGCGCCGGAGGAAAGCATAACGACCTGGAAAATGTCGGCCGGACTGCCCGCCACCATACCTTCTTTGAGATGTTGGGCAATTTTTCCTTCGGCGATTATTTTAAACCCGAGGCCATTAATCTGGCCTGGAATCTATTGGTCAAGGTTTATAATCTGCCGGAAGAAAAACTTTATGTCTCCGTTTATGAAAAAGACGATGAGGCCTATAAAATTTGGCACCAAAAAATAGGGATTTCCAAAGAAAAGATCGTCCGGTTGGGGGACAAAGATAATTTCTGGTCCATGGGAGATACCGGTCCCTGCGGGCCCTGTTCGGAAATCCTGATCGATCAGGGACCCGAACTCGGCTGTGATCGGCCGGACTGTGCCCCCGGATGTGATTGCGATCGTTACCTGGAAATCTGGAACCTGGTTTTTATGCAGTTTAACCGCGACTCGAACGGCGTTTTATTGCCGTTACCCAAACCGAGCATTGATACCGGTATGGGGCTGGAACGTATCACCGCCGTCATCCAGGGAGTCCCCAATAATTTTCAGACCGACCTCTTTCGGGACATCATCCTGGCCATTGAGACCCTTTCCGGAACCCGTATAGGGCAAAAAGAAGAAACCGATATTGCCATCAAGGTTATCGCCGACCACAGCCGGGCTTTGGCCTTTTTATTAGCCGATGGGGCCATCCCATCCAACGAAGGAAGGGGTTATGTGGTCCGCCGGATATTGCGTCGGGCGGCCCGGTTTGGCAAGGTCTTGGGTATTAACAAACCCTTTTTGCATGGTTTGGCCGAGGTTGTGGCCGAGGTGATGTCCGACATCTTTCCCGAGGTTAAGGAACAGATTCCTTTTACCTCCCAGGTCATTCAAAAAGAAGAAGAGCGCTTCCTGGAGACTCTGGATTATGGCTTAAAAGTCCTTAATGATGAATTAGACCGGCTCCGATTGCAAAAAGAGAATGTCCTGCCGGGTGCCTTGGTTTTTAAGTTATATGATACCTACGGATTCCCTCTGGACATCATACAGGATGTGATCCGAAACCAGGACCTGCGCCTAGACCAGGAAGGTTTCGATCTCCATATGGAAAGACAACGGGAGATGTCCCGGCAAGCCTGGAAAGGCAGCGGGGAGCGGGAGCTTGAGGACGTCTATAAAGATCTGATGGCCCGGGATTTAAAAAATGAATTTATCGGCTATACCACTCTGGAGAAAGAATCCCCAATTTTAGCCTTAATTCAGGAGGGAAAAGAAACCAAACAGGCCATCGCTCCCGGAGAAATTGAGCTGGTGGCAGCGGAGACCCCTTTTTATGCCGAATCGGGGGGACAATCCGGCGATCAGGGGACTATTACTTCCAAGCAGGGTTGGCTTTCTGTGGAAACGACCTTTGCCTTACCGAATGGTTTGATCCTACATCGCGGTCGTTTGCAGGAAGGGACCTTGAAGGTAGGAGACCGGGTTATCCTTTCTGTTTCCAACGACTGGCGATCCTCTACGGCTAACAACCATACCGCCACTCACCTGCTCCATGGATCCTTACGTCGTATTTTGGGAGATCAGGTCAAACAAGCAGGATCCCTGGTATCTCCCCAAAGACTGCGTTTTGATTTTTCCCATTATTCGGCCCTGTCCCTGAAAGAACTCCAGGCCGTGGAAGATCTGGTTAATGCACAGATTCAGAAAAATTTTCCGGTAGATACCAAGGTCATGGCGTATGAAGAGGCCAAAGCAACCGGGGCTATCGCCTTATTTGAAGAAAGGTACGGTGACCGGGTTCGCCTGGTGCGCATTGGGGATTTCAGCCAGGAATTATGTGGAGGGACTCATTCCTCTCGAACCGGAAATTTAGGATTTTTTAAGATCCTATCCGAAGGAAGCGTGGCTTCCGGGGTAAGACGGATTGAGGCGGTTACCGGAAAGGAGGCTGTAAAAATCGTTCATCAAACCGAAGAACGTCTGAAAGCCTTAGGAGAATTGTTGAAGGTGGGACCGGAAGATCTGGGGCTCCGTATTGAAAAACTTCTGGCCCAGCAGAAAGAATTGGAGCGAACCATCGCCCGGTTGAATAAAACGCTTCTCGGCGGAGGGGGGATTGAAAAAATCCTGGAAGGCGCCCGGGAGATCCAAGGGATCAAAATCCTTTCCACTCCTGTCCCCATCAGTGAGTCCAAGGAGCTCAGGGATATGGCCGATTCCCTTCGAGACCGTCTGGGCTCAGGAATCGTCATCCTTGGCGGGGTAAACGATGAAAAGGTTCTATTGGTAACCATGGTCTCCAAAGATCTTACCCGGAAATTCCAGGCCGGAAAAATCATCAAACGGATTGCCAATGCCCTGGGGGGAGACGGCGGGGGAAGACCGGACATGGCCCAGGCCGGCGGTAATCGCCCTGATTTACTGGAAACAATCCTGGCCCAGGTTTATGAATGGATTGGGGAAGAAGGGGGCTCTGGCAAAGGTTAGAGGATCGCTACGCTTTCTAAATATTGATCTCTCATAATTTTAAAACTGAATTCTGGCTCCTGGATTCCAAAATTTCAAATAGTTTTGGTTAGCTCTTGGATTGGCCGTTTTTCAGGGTCTGGTAGATTCGATCCGAAAGATACCGGATGACGGAGCTCTTTTTCTTTCCCCATCCTCCATCGGAAGGACGGGTTTTATTTTCAATAATAATGGAAAGGGCATAATCACACCCGTTGGTAAGGCTTTTTTGATAGACGATACCACAGTCGCCATTTAAGCCGCGAACATAACCGGTCTTGTCGGCTACGGCCACGCCATCGCGCTTGATTTGGGGCGTTTTGATGCGATCATGAATATTTTTCAGTAAGAGTTCATTCATTTTCTGGGAATATTGGGGGCTGATTAATTTCTGTTCATAGAGTAATCGATAGAAAAGAGTGGTGTCGGCCGCCGAAGTCTGGTTGGCATAAGTTTTTCCTCCATCGGGGATCAGCTCCCGGAGACGGGTGCTGGAGAAACCGACTCGACGTACCAAGGCATTGATAATCATGATCCCTTGAAGGGCATCCCCATTCCCCAAACGACGGATCAAATAATTCGTAGCCCCGTTATCACTTACGGCGATCATTCGATATAAGTGGTGTTCTATTTCAGGGGTTTCATGGAACTCTTGACGGGAAATGGAATCATAAACAGCCAACATGACAAAAAGTTTGATCAGGCTGGCCGCATTTCGGGTTTCATTCCCGTTAATGTCGGCCAGCATTTTTTTAGCAGTCAGGTCGTATAATTGAAGGGAAATCTCGTCGCCCGGCAAAAGTCGCCGGCTGACCTTGAGATGGATAAGTTCATTCTCAACCAGGCTTTGAATGGTACTGCCTTCGAGGACAACAGGGGACTGAAAGGTATTTTCAATCGGCAGGTCATTTGCTTCAACCACGCGATGCGACCCAGGGGAGGAAACAGCCTTATTCTTTTTTTTAATCGAAGGGGACTTTTTTCGTTTCTTTTTTTGCCGAAGACGTTTGGTTTTCTTCTTTTTAGTTTTTTTATGAATGCTTTTTTCTGTTGTTTCAACCGGCCCATCCGCCGTCTGAGCAGCCTGCAGGGGAAGGTTAAAAATTAATAAGAAGGACAAAAACAAAGACAGGATGATTTTTTTATTGAAAAGGGTCATACAGACAACTTAAGAAATTTCAGGTTTTCTTGTCAAGAAATATTGGCAGGCCATCTTTTAACTTATTAAAAATCATATAGATATTTTTTTGCCGGTGACTTATGAAAAACCCTGTTCGTTCTACTCCGGGTTCCTGGGTCGAAATAAATCTTTCCCATCTCAAAGAAAACTATCTATCCATCAGGGAGAAGATTAACCCCCCTGCCAAAATCATGGCGGTTGTTAAAGCCGATGCCTACGGTCATGGCCTGGTTCCCGTTGCCAGGGAATTGATTCGTCTCGGAATAACCGTTCTTGGCGTCGGTTCTGTCGAGGAAGGGATCATGGTCAGGAAAAAGGTCAGTGCCCATATCCCGGTAGTCATTTTGCTGGGGTGTTATGCTGAAGAAAGCACCGCTTGTCTTCGCTACCGATTGACCCCGGTCGTCTATTCTTTGGAAGTGGCTCAACAGCTCCACCGGGCCGCCCGAAAAAGGAAAATACTTTTCCCGGTCCACCTCAAGGTTGATACCGGCATGGGCCGTTTAGGGGTGCCTTGGTCTGAACTGGAAGCCTTCTTAAAAAAACTGATCTTGTTAAAAGGTCTTCAAGTAACCGGGATAACATCGCATTTCGGCCAGGCGGACGTTAAAAAACAACCCTATAATGACCTGCAATGGAAACGATTTGTCATGGCCGTTGACAGGGCTCGACAACTTGGATTCGCATTAACCCAAAACCATATGGCCAATAGCGCCGCCCTGCTCAATTATAACCATAGCCACCTCCAGTATGTTCGCCCCGGAATCTTGCTGTATGGGTGTAACCCGACCATTCCGGCCGTCCGGACCCGACCTTTCAAGGTAACACCGGTCATGACTTTAAAAAGCCGCATCCTGCAAGTCAAACAACTGCCGGCTGGGGTTGAAGTCAGTTATGGGGGAACTTATATTACTGCTCGACCGGAAACCGTTGCTATTATCCCCATCGGGTACGCTAACGGTTATCCCAGAATTTTATCCAATCGGGGCGAAGTCTTGATACGGGGACGTCGTTTTCCTATCATCGGGCGGGTTTGTATGAACCTGATCATAGTCCGGGTTGATCCCACCCTCCCGATACAACCGGGCGATGAAGTCGTGCTTATGGGAAGTCAAGGGCGAGATAACGTTAGTGCTGATGAACTGGCCCAAAAAGCGGAAACCATCCCCTATGAACTCTTATGTCTCCTGGGGAGGTTGAATCACCGAAAATATTTAGATATTTGACATAGGATAAAAAAAAGATTATAAAAAAAAGTTTGGGTTATAATAGATTTAATTTTCCCATAGAGAGAAAAATCGAGTGCGCGATCAACTTAAAAAACGGATACAAGAAGCCATCGCAGGAACTCAGGGGGATTATTCGGGGGGCCCTCTGTTAAATAGTCCTATTATCCTTTCTGTCCCCAAAATTGAGGACTATGGGGATTATGCCACCAATTGGGCCATGCTTATGGCCAAAGTGCTGAAAAAGTCTCCTATGGCCATAGCCGAATCTTTGGCAGCGAAGATTTCGACCGAATCCGGTTGGTTGGAGAAAATCGAAGTGGTTAAACCGGGGTTTATTAATTTTTATTTAAAAGACGACGCCCTTCGAAATATTCTCCCTACCATTCTCCGCCAAAAGAATGCCTTTGGTCAAAGCCGGTTGGGAGAAGGGCTGAAAGTCCAGATAGAATTTGTCAGTGCCAACCCCACCGGTCCCTTGCATATAGGACATGGCCGGGGCGCCGCCCTCGGTGGCGCTTTAACCGAATTATTGAAGGCCACCGGCCATGAAGTAACGACGGAGTACTATTTAAATGATCTCGGCACCCAAATGGAAACGTTGGGTCGTTCCCTTCAATCTCGATTTAAGGAATTACAAGGGGAATCCTCTGTGTTTCCGGAAAACGGCTATCAGGGTGCTTATATAAAAGACATCGCTGCCGAAATAAAACAAGGAATTTCCAACGGGGCCTTGGCAGGGTCTTTTCCGGACCTGTCTTTCTTTTCCCAATATGGCCGTACGGCCATCTTAAAAGACATTCAGGAAGACCTGAAAAATTTTGGAATCCATTTCGACTCCTGGTTCAGTGAGGCCAGTTTAGTTAACGAGGGAAAGGTTGAGGCCCTGCTCCAGGAGATGCAAGACAAAGGTCTTTTGTATCAGGAAGGGGGGGCCACCTGGTTTAATAGTAAGTCTTTCGGAGATGAGAAAGATCGGGTGGTGGTGCGGGCCAACGGCGCCTTGACCTATTTCGCCTCGGACATGGCTTATCATTTACAAAAATTCAGCCGAGGTTATCATCGGCTGATCGATATCTGGGGGGCAGACCATCATGGCTATGTCCCCAGGCTGAAAGCTGCTCTTCAGAGTTTAGGGAGGGACCCGAATGATTTGACGGTCATCCTGGTTCAACTGGTTACCTTGATCCGGGAGGGCAAACCCGTCGCCATGTCCACCAGGGCAGGAGAATTCATCACTCTAAAAGAAGTCTTGAATGAAGTGGGCCGGGATGCCGCCCGCTATATTTTCCTGACCAGGCGATCGGACAGCCCTTTGGATTTTGATCTGGATCTGGCCAAAAAACAGAGCAACGAAAATCCCGTTTTCTATGTTCAGTATGCCCATGCCCGGGTTTGCAGTGTCTTAGGTGTAGCGCAGTCACAAGGATTTAACATAAACGACCTGGATTTAAAGACCATCCATCGATTGACCTTGCCTGAAGAGAGAAGGATCTGCAAACATTTGATGGAATATCCGGAAGAGGTAGGGCAGGCGGCCATCAAGTTGGAACCCCACCGGTTACCTTTTTACTTAGGGGAATTGGCGGCCCAGTTTCATTATTATTATAACCAACACCGAATCCTCCTTGAGGACCGTGAACTGAGTCAGGCTCGCTTAATCCTCTCCCAGGCCATAGGAATAGTAATAAAAAATGCTTTACATTTGTTGGGAGTTTCCGCCCCGGAAAAAATGTGAGGGATAATGAAGCCGCAACCCTACAATCGAAAAAAACGATTCTCTTTTGAGCTGAACAGGACCCAGATGATCATCAGTATCGCCGGAGCCCTCTTCATCTTGTGTTGGGTCTTTATCTTGGGAATCATTGTCGGTCGTGGATACGTTTCAGACACCATAAGCCGGGCCTTTAGTGATCAAATTCAGAAACTTCAACAAGAGAAAAAGGCCCTGATGGATAAATATCTGGCCCAGGAAAAAAAAGGCGATGGTCCTCAGGCGGAAATCCTTAAACCCCAATTGGACTTTTATGATAAGCTCTCCCAAAAAGATTCGGGAAACACCCTGATGACGGCTCCCACGCCAACCCCTAAACCCTTATCAGGAGAGGGGAAGGCCGAGGCAACCAACAAAACCGCTTCGCCGGAAACTCAAAAGGAGTCCAAGGAAACGCAGCCGGAAGCCAAGGTTTTCAAAGAGTCTCCGTCATCCCCGGGGGAGACGGAAAGCTTCATGGTTCAAATCGGATCTTATCGTGAGGAGGCGACGGCCCAATCCGGTGTTAAGCGATTACAGGGAAAAGGGTATCAGGCTTATTTGAAGGCCAAAGAAATCCCCCAAAAAGGCGGAAAATGGTTCCGGGTTCAGATTGGTCCTTTGAAGACCAGGTTGGAAGCCGAAAAAATGGTTAAAAAGTTAGCCCATGACGGCTTCCAGGCTGTGGTGCTGGAAAACAACCCATGATCCGAAAAGCCACCATGAGGGACGTCAAACCGATCCAAAAATTGTTGGAGCACTATGCCCAGAAAGGCTTGCTCCTTCCCCGCTCCCTGAATGAGTTGTATGGCTATTTGCGGGACTACTATGTCTTTATTCCTGAAGGCGAAGAAAAAATATGCGGCACCTGTGCCCTGCACCTGTGCTGGGAAGATTTGGCCGAAATCAAATCCCTGGCCGTGGCTGAAGCCTACACCCGACAGGGGATAGGAACCCGATTGGTGGAAGCCTGCGTTTCCGAAGCCATTACATTAGGCCTCTATAAAATATTCGCCTTGACCTACCGGGTGGATTTCTTTAAAAAGGTCGGTTTCAAGGGTGTGGACAAAAGTCTATTACCTCATAAAATCTGGTCTGATTGTTTGAATTGTGTGAAATTTCCGGAGTGTGACGAAGTGGCTGTGCTGCTGGAAATATAAAAAAACGGTTCAAGGTCTAAGGTGCAAGGTCTAAGGAGAAAACCCCAACCTTTCAGACCTGAGACCTAACCGGGCACCTTGCACCTTGCACCCTGGACCTTGAACCGTATTCATTGAAAGGCATTATGTTCAGTAGTCTAATTAAAAAAGTGGTCGGAACCAAGAATGACCGGGAACTTGGTCGCCTGGCCCCTATTGTCGATCGTATTAATGACCTGGAACGGGATATGCGCCTTTTAACAGATGCTCAACTCCAGGCCAAGACCGCCCAGTTTAAGGAACAATTGGCCCGGGGGGCAACCCTGGAAGAAATCCTTCCCGAGGCCTTTGCCGTTGTTCGGGAGGCCTCGGTCCGGGTGCTGGGGATGCGTCCTTTTGATGTCCAGGTCATTGGGGGAATTGTCCTCCATGAAGGTAAAATCGCTGAAATGAAAACTGGAGAAGGCAAGACTTTGGCCGCCACCCTTCCTGTCTTCTTGAATGCCTTGACTGGTGCAGGTGTTCATGTAGTGACGGTCAATGATTACCTGGCCAGACGGGACAGCGAGTGGATGGGAGGGATCTATCGTTTCCTGGGCCTTTCCGTGGGGGTCATTGTTCATGATTTGGATAAGGAAGGACGAAGGACCGCCTACGGCTCGGATGTGACTTATGGAACCAACAACGAATTCGGATTCGACTATCTCCGGGACAACATGGAGTTCTCCCTTTCCGATTATGTGCAGCGCCCTTTTAATTACGGCATTGTCGATGAAGTAGACAGTATCCTGATTGATGAGGCCCGTACCCCGTTGATTATCTCCGGACCGGCGGAAAAATCAACCCGTATGTATTATGACATCAACCAGATTATCCCCAGGTTGCACAAAGAGAAGGATTATACCATTGAAGAGAAGACCCGGACTGTAGTCTTAACCGAGACCGGGATTGCCCATTCAGAAAAACTATTGAAGGTGGATAATCTTTATGATCCTCGCCATATGCTTTTAGTGCACCACATCAATCAGGCCCTTAAAGCCCATGCCCTATTCAAGAGAGACGTCGATTATATCGTCAAGGAAGGCGAAGTCATCATTGTGGATGAATTCACCGGCCGTCTGATGCCGGGACGTCGATACAGCGAAGGGCTTCACCAGGCCTTGGAGGCCAAAGAAGGTGTGCGGATAGAGAGTGAAAATCAAACCCTGGCCACCATCACCTTTCAGAACTATTTTCGCATGTATAAAAAATTAGGAGGAATGACTGGAACGGCTGATACCGAGGCCCCGGAATTTAAAAAGATCTACAACCTGGAAGTAGTCGTCATCCCCACTCATAAAAAAATGATCCGGGAAGATTTTCCGGATGTGATTTACCGTAATGAGTTGGAAAAATTCCAGGCCATCATCGAGGAGATTAAACGACTGCATACCAAAGGTCAGCCGGTTTTGGTGGGAACGATCTCCATTGAAAAATCTGAAAGACTGGCCAAAGTGCTTTCCCGGGAAGGAATTAAACATTCGGTGTTGAACGCCAAAAATCACCAATTGGAAGCCGATATCGTTTCTCAAGCCGGACAAAAAGGGGTGGTCACCATCTCCACCAATATGGCCGGCCGGGGGACCGATATCGTCCTGGGAGAAGGGGTCAATGAGTTAGGAGGTCTGCATATCTTAGGTACCGAACGTCATGAATCCCGCCGTATCGACAACCAACTCCGGGGGCGTTCCGGACGTCAGGGGGATCAGGGGAGTTCCCGTTTTTACCTCTCCCTCGAGGATGACCTGCTGCGGATCTTCGGCTCCGATCGTATTTCCGGCCTTATGGGGAAGATGGGCATGGAAGAAGGAGAACCGATTGAACATTCCCTGATTTCCAAGGCCATCGAAAATGCCCAGAGACGAGTGGAAGGACACAACTTCGAAATCAGGAAGCACCTCATCGAGTATGATGATGTCATGAATCAACAACGCGAGGTCGTCTATGGGCAAAGACGCAAGGTCCTGGAAGGTAAAGATCTAAGAGAAATGATCCAGGAAATGACCGAAGACCTTCTTGATGGAATTATGGATATCTTTGTGAGCGAAAAAATTTCCCCGGAAGAATGGGATCTTAAATCCCTGTCCGACAAGCTCTTTCAACAGTTCTCTGTTAAGCTTTCTTTCGATGGGCAGGACCCCCTACCCGAGCCCGAGGACCTGAAAGAACAGATCCGGGATCAGATCTGGTCGACCTATTTAAAAAAAATCGAAACTATCGGTCCGGAAGTCATGGATTCTTTGGAACAGATGGTCATGCTGGAAACAATCGATGTCACCTGGAAAGATCATCTTCTCAGCATGGATCATTTAAAAGAAGGGATCGGCTTACGAGGTTATGGCCAGCGGGACCCCTTGCGCGAGTATCAGCGGGAAGGTTATGAAATATTCGTGGATATGATTGAACGGATCAAGGAACAGACCGTCGCCAACCTTTATCGTCTTCAATTGGCCCGTGAAGAGGACATCCAGCCCTTGACCGAACGATCGGAAAGGCCTATGTTCTTCAGCCATGGCGGAGAAGAAAGCGCTGCGCCCAAGAAAAGAGAAGGAAAGAAGGTGGGAAGAAATGATCCCTGTCCCTGCGGAAGCGGAAAAAAATACAAAAGGTGTTGCGGCCAAAAATAAACCTTTCGGGGTTCCAGGTTTTTTGGCGGCCGCCATTGCGGCTGAAATTAAAAAGGGGAACCAACGACCCGATTTGGGTTTGATTTTTTCAGAAGTGCCGGCGGTAATCTCCGGTGTCTTTACCCGCAATCAGGTAAAGGCCGCACCGATTCAAATCGACATGGAAAGGATTGCCCAAAAAACAGGCCGGGCCATCCTGGTCAACAGCGGCAACGCCAATGCCTGTACCGGCCGGACCGGGCTTAAAGAAACCCAAAAATTCTCCCTACAGGTTTCTCAACTTTTATCCATCCCGGATGCGCAGCTTTTTCTGGCCTCGACCGGGGTGATCGGTAAAAAACTGCCTGTATCTCGCATGCATAAGGCCATCCCGGCTCTGATTAACACCCTGTCCCCTCAAGGACTGCCGAATGTGGCCGAAGCCATCATGACTACCGATACCTTTCCCAAGATAGTTGCAAAAGAACTGATAGTAATGGGGAAAAAGGTCCATATGGTGGGCCTGGCCAAAGGGGCCGGTATGATCCATCCCAATATGGCCACCATGCTCTGTTTTGTGCTCACCGACTTGGCGGTCTCCCCTGCCCTTCTGGGCCAGTTTTTACAAAAATCCACCGATCATTCCTTTAACCGGATCACGGTGGATGGTGACACCAGTACCAACGATATGGTCCTGATCATGGCGAACGGACTGGCAGGAAATCCTATTTTGAAAGATTTTAACAGCCAGGGTTCCCGGGCTTTCGGCCGGGCCTTGGATGGGATTTTATTAACCTTGGCCAAAATGATTGTAAAGGACGGCGAAGGGGCAACCAAGGACGTGACTCTTCAAATTGAAGGGGCCAGGTCCGAAGAAGAAGCCAAAACCTTGGCTATGACCGTAGCCACCTCTCCTCTGGTGAAAACAGCCCTTTTCGGCCAGGATGCCAATTGGGGAAGGATCCTGGCCGCTTTAGGAAGAGCCGGTGTTCCATTCGATCCCGAAAAAGTGGACATTTTCTTCGACGATCTACCGGTAGTCAAGAATGGAATCAGCAAAGGGGCCAGGGCAGAATCTTTGGCCGGCCGGGTTTTAAAAAAGCCGGCCCTGACCATCCGAATCGATATGCATCAAGGAAAGGCCAACACCACAGTCTATACTTGTGATCTTTCCCTGGATTACGTGCGCATCAATGCCGACTACAGGACCTGAAACCGCAGAGGGCATGGAGCAGAGAGCATGGGGTTCCTTACTCTTTACCCTATGCCCTCTGCCCTATGCTTCTTTTAATCCATGACCTTAACCAAACTCCACCAATTCATCCAGGTGGCCCGGGGAGAAATCCCGGCTGACCTGGTCCTTAAAGGCGGCAAAATCGTCAATGTCTTTTCCTGCGAAATCCAGGAGGCTGATGTAGCCGTTTGCGAAGATCGTATTGTAGGGTTCGGATCGTATCAAGGGCGGGAGATTATAGATTGCCGTAATCGTTTTATCTGCCCCGGTTTCATTGACGGACACTTTCATATTGAAAGTTCCCTGCTGACCCCCGCCAATCTGGCCCCCGCCATACTCCCCCTGGGGACAACGACACTGATTGCCGATCCCCACGAAATTGCTAATGTCCAGGGGTTGAGTGGCATTGAATTTCTGTTAAATAACAGTCACGCCCTTCCCCTGGAAATGTATTTCATGGCCCCTTCCTGTGTTCCGGCCACCCATCTGGAAAGCTCGGGGGCCGTTTTAAATGACAGAGATTTAAAAACCTTGAGTCGCAACCCCAGGGTACTGGGCCTGGCAGAAATGATGAATTTTCCAGGGGTCCTCTTCGGGGATCCGGAGGTTTTAAAGAAATTAATCTCCTTTCAAAAAAAAATCAAAGACGGTCATGCCCCCCTATTATCGGGAAAAGATCTTTGTGCCTATGTAACAGCCGGGATCAGGTCGGACCATGAATGTACCCGATTATCGGAAGCCCGGGAAAAACTCGCCTTGGGCCTGACGGTGATGATTCGACAAGGGACTCAGGCCAAAAATCTGCGAGATCTTCTTCCCCTGGTCCTTTCTTGCAATGCGAGACGATGTCTGCTGGTTAGCGATGACCGGCACCCGGAAGACCTCCGACAGGAAGGCCATCTTGATTTTGTCCTCCGACAGGCGGTAGGGATGGGATTAAATCCCATTCTGGCAATTCAAATGGCCACCCTGAATCCGGCCGAGTACTTTGGTCTTCGTCATCTGGGGGCCATTGCACCCGGCTATCAGGCCGATATATTGATCCTGAAATCGCTGTCCTCCATGGAAGTGGAAGCAGTCTTTAAAAAAGGAAAACTGGTGGCCCGGCAGGGCCGCTATCTGGGAGAGCCTCCCCGGTCCTCTCAACTCGGTGAAATGGCCGGCATGAAGATCGGAAATCTTTCTCTTGAAAAATTTCAAATCCCCGTCCAGGGAGAATGGGCCAAGATCATCGAATTGATCCCGGATCAAATCCTGACCAGAAAGATCAGGCAAAAAGTGCAGGGGAAAAAGGGCCTGGTGGCCTTCAAGCCCCAAGAAGATATCCTCACCCTGGCCTGTGTGGAACGGCATAAAGGAACAGGCAACGTAGGATTGGGGTTGGTTAAAGGCTTTGGAATTTCCAAAGGGGCACTGGCCTCTTCAGTGGCCCACGATTCTCATAACATCCTGGTCGTTGGTCGAAAACCCGAAGAGTTGTATCTGGCTGTCAAGACGGTTGAAGAAATGGGCGGCGGTTTGGCAGTCGTTGTTCAGGGAAAAGTAGAAGCAAGACTTCCATTACCCATCGCCGGGTTGATGTCCGATCAATCCATCGAAACGGTCATCCATCAGCAGCAACAGTTGCTCCAGGCCGTACAGTTAACCGGCTGCCGCCTGAAGAACCCCTTTATGGCCCTTTCCTTCCTGGCTTTGCCGGTAATCCCGGAATTAAAAATTACCGATCAAGGGCTGGTGGATGTAAACCGTTTTGAAATTGTGCCGCTGTTTGAATCCTGACGAAAAAGAATAGTGATATCGTGATAGATCAAGAAATAATCATTCAGGCCATGCTGGACCCGGAGACCTATCCCGAGACCCCTGAAAAAATCACTCACCTCCAGACCCATATCTCCCATATTTTTTTAACCGGCGGTCTGGTCTATAAAATCAAAAAACCGGTTGATTTTGGTTTTTTGGATTTTACCACCCTGGCCAGGAGGCGTTATTTCTGCCAGCAGGAGGTAATGCTCAATCGTCGACTGACCGAAAATGTCTATCTGGGGGTGGTCAAAATATCCTCCCATAATAGAAGGCTGGTTATCAACGGAAAAGGGGCGGCCCTTGAATATGCTGTTTTGATGCGGGAGATGCCCCAGGAACGGATGATGGATCGTTTACTTCGGGCCGGCAGGGTGCAGGAAAAAGACGTCCTGGGTATTGTCCGGAAACTGGTCCCTTTTTATCAGAAGGCCCGGACCGGGAAAGGGGTCAACCCGTTCGGACGGATCGAGATCATCAGAAAAAATACCGAAGAGAATTTTATCCAAACCCAATCCTACATAGGACGATTGATTAACAGCCGGACCTACGACCGGATTGCCTCCGGAACCAGGAATTTTTTAAAGAATGAAAAAAACCTTTTCAAAAAACGCATTCAGGAAGGTCGTATCCGGGACTGTCATGGAGATCTCCATTCGGCCAATATCTGTCTGGAGAAAAAGGTCCAGATTTTCGATTGTATCGAGTTCAACCACCGCTTCCGGTACTCGGATATTGCCTGTGATTTGGCCTTCCTGTCCATGGACCTGGATTTTCATGGATACCCGGAACTGTCAAAAACCTTGATGAAGGAATATGTCCGTCGGTCAGAAGACCATGAACTCCCACGGCTCTTTAATTTTTATAAAGCCTACCGGGCTTATGTGCGGGCCAAGGTCCATTCATTTTCCTCGGATAATGGGGAAATATCTTTCAACGAAAGGAAGGCGCACACCCAATCGGCCAAAAAATATTACCGCTTGGCTTATGAATATATTAAAAAAACGGACTCCACCCAACTGATCGTGGTCTTCGGGCTCATGGGGACGGGCAAAACCTCCCTGGCCCAAAAACTGGCTAAACAGACCGGATGGCCGTCATTCAGTTCGGATGAAATAAGAAAAACCCTGAAGGGAATTCCTCCCACAACCAGGAAACGAGAATCTTTTGGAAAGGGTATTTACTCGGAGAGAATGTCCAGAAGGACCTATTCAATGATGAGGGAACAAGCCCAAAAATGGTTAAAACAAGGCCGTTCGGTTATACTGGATGGATCGTATAAGCGGCAAAACGAACGGCTGGACTTATTGAAAGTCGCTGAAAAAAACAAGGCCCGGATTCAATTCCTTGAATGCCGGGCTCCTTTAAACATCATTCGACAGCGGTTAGACCGGCGCGTCCAGGATCCTAAGACAATATCCGACGGCCGATGGGAACTGTTTAATCAACAGCGTAAGGACTTTGACCCCATTGACGAGCCGGTGAAATCACACCTTCTGCGGATCCAAACCATCTATCCTGTTGAGCAATTGGTTCAAAAGGTCATCAGGGAACGCCAAGCCCATGTCTGAAAGTTTTACCGGAACCCCATTCCGGCCCCTTACCCCCCTGTGGATAATTGTTTTTTTTGTTCTGCTCTCCGCTGCTGTTCTGCTTTTTCAAATACCGGAAAGGATTACAGCCATTGTCTATTTGTGTTTCTTCTTTCTGCTCGCCTCCTTGAATCCGATCAATGGAATTGCCCTTATGATTCTGTCCATTCCTTTTTTCCTGGGAGCCCCTCACAAACCCTATTTCTTTCTCTTTGAAATCATTATTTATGGAACACTTCTTATTGGATTTTTGCATTTATGGAGGCAAAAAAGGGGAATTAAAATCCCTTTTAAAAACCTGTTACTCCTTCTGGCTTTCTCTGGTCTCTTCAGCCTCCCCCTTAACACCAAAGAATATTATTATGAATTTTGGGCCACGCCCTTTAAGGATATCGGGTTCCAATGGCTGACCGGTCATGAAAAATTCACCTTTATCCATCTTAGGGTCTTATCCAATAACCTCAGCGGGATCTTGCTGTTTGTTTTGACTTTTAACCTGTTTTCTCAAAAAGGCCTTAAAGATCTGGAAGGGATATGGAAGGGGCTGGTCGGAATGGCTGTTGTGATCTGCCTGATAGGATTTCTTTTCCTCTTTAATGTACTGCCTTCCCAACAAAAAGCCTACTTATCTTTGTCGCTGGCTGGTATTCATGAGGATGCCATTTCCGTCTTTGCCTTTAATCGCCAATATCTGGCTCAATACCTGATCATTTTGTTTCCAATCCCCTTCTATTTTCTTTATTTAAACAGGAGGAAAATTCCCTTTTTCACAATCTATTTCTCCGCGGTTGGGATTATTTTGATCGCGTTATCGGCCAGTATGCAAAGGAGTGCCTATCTGGTCCTCTTTCTGGAAACCTTTCTTTTGATTTTTTGTTATACAAAGATTGTTTCGACAAATAATAAAACCAACCTGCTTTTATTACTTATTCCCTTTTTCTTTTTGGGCGGTATGGTGCTCATCGACCTCCTTTTCTTGAATAAAAGATTCCTGGTAAGAGTGCTTGCCCTTGGCTTTTCCGACCCGGATCAAAGACGTTACCATCTCTGGAACACGGCCTGGCAAATGTTCACATTTTCCCCCTTGTTGGGAATAGGTCTGGGTAAATATTATTCATTTTTTCCAGAATTTTTTCAAGATCCTCAGATAAGTTGGAAGGTTTTTGGTTTTTTTCGCGGCGAGCCTCATTCCTTTTATCTCCAGACCCTTTCTGAACAGGGCGCCATCGGATTTCTTCTTTTCGTCTCTTTAGTGGCTGCGGTCATTTATAAAATGATCAAAAAAACAGGGGGAGAATCGACTATAGACAACAAACAGCTACTCAAAATGGTTTTGATGATCTCATTGCTGAGTTGGTTTTTCTTGGGTTTTTTCCATAACGTTTCCTATGTGCGTTCATTGGGTATCTTATTTTGGATAATTTTGGGATGGGCGGTCAGCCTGGTTGATCCCCGGGCGGTTTCCGATAAAGGCCATCGAAAGAATAAAGGATTTCTGGTGGGGGGATTATTGGTGTTAACATTGGCCTTGGGGTACCAGATTAAACTGATTTACGATCGGCCCCTAAGTCCTGTTTTTCAAACCGGATTATATGGGAGGGAGGTCTTGCCTGGAGGGGAGAAAATTCGCTGGATGGGGAAAAGGGCCGTCTTCCCTTCTAAAATTCATAACGAAACCGTGGTCCTCTTTTTGTCGGCTCCCCTGCCGGGGATAGCCCGACATCCTCAAAGGGTTCGCATCTGGGCGGGGAAAAATTTCCGGGAGGTCATCCTTAAAAATGACCAATGGGTTCCGATTACTATCCCGATCAAGGAAAAATCAAATGACTGGATACCCCTGAAAATCGAGACAGACTATACCTTTAATCCTCATAAATTAAAAATGAGTCGGGACGATCGTAACCTCGGAATTATGATCAAGGAGATTGGATGAAGGTTAGATAGAGGAAACAGAAGGGGGTGTCTGAAGACCACGGCAGAATTCATTGACCATTACATTTAATATCCTGCTCATGCCGGGAGGAAACACACCCTGGGAAGTGCTCCAGATGATCGCTAAATTGCCCACAGACCCTTTTTCTCCTGCCAACGGAAGGTTCAAGGTTACCGTCCTGTTGGGCTCCTCAGCTGGTTTTTGGGCAGACCAGATAAGTGGTTGGTCCGGGGTCTGGGCTGGTGAGAGAACGGCCTGCTTAATCCCCATCTCTTCAAACAGCTCTCCCACCAGTTCCCACCTTCCGACCAGGGTCTTTTCCTCTTCGAAAACCCGGCAGAGCAGACGGGTCCGGAAGGCCAGATACTTGGACTTTTGAGAATCCTTCCACCTGGTGATCAAGTCCTGGAAGAGCCCGGAGAATTTAAAATACCCCAGGAGTCTGGATCCCATGATAAACCCGGCGCCCAATACCACAACCACGTAGGCGGCCGAAGAATTTCGGGTAAAAAGCAAAAAGCCGGCCAGGACCGCCAGAAAAAAATTTACCCCATAAAGCATCAAGACCGCCCGCCGGTGGGAGAACCCCTTTTCCAATAACCGATGGTGAATATGGTCACGATCGGCCTGCCCGATGGGAACCCCCCGATGCCAACGTCGCAAAACCGCATAAATCACATCCACAATCGGAATTCCGAGGGCAATAATAGGGATAAACAAGGCAAAGGCGATGGCACTTTTTTCAGAGGCCCACAATGAAAGACCACCAAGATAAAACCCTAAAAAAAGGCTACCTGAATCTCCTAAAAATATGGTGGCAGGAGAAAAATTATACCGTAAAAAGCCCAGGCTGGCACCCGCCAAAGCCACGGACAGATAAGGGACCAAGGTATAAATGCTGGAGGAAGTCATGATAAAAAGAATGGCCGAGGCAAAAGTAGCTATTCCCACTGCCAATCCATCTATCCCGTCGGCCAGATTCAGGGCATTGGTTATTCCAACCAGCCATAACACCGTAATGGGACCGCTCAACCAGGAAAGATCTAATTGCATTCCGAAGGGATTGGAAAGAAGTTGGATTTTTAGCCCGAAGATAAAGGTGACGCTGGCCGCCACAATCTCCCCCAACAGTTTGGGCCAGGGAGGTAATCGGTGAATATCATCCCAAATCCCAATTCCAAAAACAATCAGACAACCGAGGGATAGCCCCAGAAGGGGTTTCCATAAATAAGGGATTTCATGGATCGTGGAATCCCCTAAAAAAAAGAAGCAAAGAAAAGGGAATACGGTGGCTATAAAGATTGCAACACCGCCAAGACGGGGAATTTCCTTTTGGTGTACCTTCCTTTTCCCCGGAGAATCAAGGATCTCGAAACGGGTACCCAGTGCCCTGATGTAAGGGGTGATGACCAGGGCGCTGATTAAGGCCACGCCGAAAAAAAATAAATGGGATAGAGTCATAACGGGGGGTTGACCATTTTATTCGATCGGTTCAAGAGGCACTCCATAAAAACCCGGGAGGAAAAGAAACGCAAACCGCTTAAAATATGCCACATAAAATAACGAATATTTTTATGACTGTCTCTACGGGCCTCGTGGACGACCGAAACCGAAGGATCCAAAACCACCTTATAACCGGATAGTCTCAATCGACTGCAAAGGTCAACGTCTTCAAAATAAAGATAAAAACGTTCGTCGAACCCGTTCATTTCGGCAAAAACCGGCCTCGGAAATAACATGAAAATCCCCGCCACCCAATCCGGGGAAAGGAAGTTATTTCCGATCTCATAATCAAATTTGGCCTTTTTCCCCCCGCTGAAATTTCTCCACAAAAGCCGGAAAGGGGTTGGAAGCCGGCGGGCGCTGTCTTCAATTGAATGGTCTTCATTGAATATAAGAGGGGCGATTACTCCAATTTGTCTGTCGGTTAATCGGGCCATAAGAGGTTGAAAAGGATCTTTCGTTAATTTTAAATCAGGATTTAATACCCCGAAAAAATCGGAGGGCTTTAACTTAAAGGCGGCATTATGATTGGCCCCGAATCCTTTGGGACGAGTATTTTGAATAATTTCCAGTTTAAAATCAAAATCCCTTTCAGCAAAAGATATTTTTTCCCTGCAATTTAAAGTGACAATCACCTCCATCTCCTGATGGGGGCAGAATTGCTGAAGGTCCTTTAAAAGCGAATAAACAAAATTCCCTTGGTTATGACTTATTATCGAAACAAGAAGAGACATGATACGAGGGTTATTAAATCTTCAAATGTCTCCTGGAGTAGGTCTAAGGCTGAAGTATTTATCATTATCAAAAAAACGAATGAACCATTTTATCGTTTCGCTTATTCCTTTTTCTAAAGAATTTTCTGTCTGCCAGTTCAGGAGTCTTTTTGCTTTTTTTGAGGACAAAAATTGTTCGTGAATCTCGGCCTTTTGCTTGCCTTTCCCGATAATCTCCGGCGTACGACCACCATTCGGAAAACTGTTGATTATTTTGTGGACCATATCTAAGACGGTAACCGGATTTTCGCTGCTGAAATTAAAGGGGTGTCCCCAGAGTTCTTCGTCATCCAATCCTTTGGCCAAAGCGAGGTAGGCCTGAACCGCATCTTCCACATAAAGATAATCCCTGCGAGGTGTTCCATCGCTTCTAATAATCGGTCGTTCATTATAATAGAGGGAGCGTATGGTTCCTGGAATGATTCGATTAAAATTCAGATCTCCTCCCCCGTAAATATTTCCGCATCGGGCAATGGCAATAGGCATTTTATACGTAGCATAATAAGACTGCGCGATAAGATCTACACAACTTTTTGAGACATCATAAGGATGTCTCCCCTGGAGTGGATAATCCTCATCATAAGGCAATTGATCATGATCCCCATAAGCTTTATCGCTCGAGGCGATGACCAGTTTTTTTACAATTCCGGTTTGTTTAGCGGCCTCCAACAGATTCCAGGTCCCTTTAATATTGGATTCAAAAGTAGAAAGGGGCGATCGATTGGCTATGGTGACAATCGTTTGCGCGCCCAAATGAAAAATAGTCTCTATTTCATATTCGTTAATAATTCTTAACAACAGTTCATAATCGGTAAGGGTCCCCCGAACGACCTCTATCCGATTATGAAAACCTGATAAATAAAGATTGGATTTCGGGATAAGGTCCCTGACCAAGCCGATGACATTGGCGCCCTTTTCGACCAATCTGATGGTCAGCCAAGAGCCCAGCAGTCCGGTACAACCAGTAATTAAAACATTCGATTTATTCATTCCATATTTTCCAAGGGGCTTTGTTATCATTCCACATGGCATTCAATTCTAAAAAATCCCTGTACGTGTCCATACAAAACCAAAACCCATTATGTTCATAAACCGAGAGTTCTTTATCCCGGGCCAGTTGTTCCATGGGTTCCTTTTCCAGAATACAATATTCATCCAAATAGTCAAATATTTTCTTGTTGAATACAAAAAACCCTCCGTTAATAATCCCGTCCAGATTGGGTTTTTCCCGAAACCTTTCAACAATCCCTTCCGGAGTGCGTTCAATGATTCCGAATCGGGATACCGGATGGATGCCACAAATGGTGGCTATTTTTCCTTTTTGAATATGAAACCTGACCAGACCCTCCAAATTAACATCGGCCACGCCATCGCCGTAGGTGACCAAAAAATTTTCAGTATCCACATACTTTTCAATTCTTTTAATCCGGCCTCCGGTCATGGTATCCACACCGGTATCGCAGAGGCTCACCGACCAATCCTCAATTTCCCCATCGAATACCACTTTTTTATTCTGCTTTCCCAACGTAATGGTAAAATCTTGATTCATATAAGCATAGTTTAAAAAATATTGTCTAATCATCTCCCCTTTATACCCAAGACAACAAATAAATGAATTATAGTTAAAATGGGCATAAATTTTCATGATATGCCAAAGGATAGGACGTCCTCCAACGGCGACCAACGGTTTGGGCATAAATTCCGTTTGTTCTCTCAATCGCGTACCCAAACCTCCGCATAATATAACGACTTTGCAAGATTCCATCATTTTTCTCCATAGTGTTTATACTTGAATATATTTCTTTTTAAAGAAGGACGTGTTTCACATTCAGTCCAACAATGGCACTTATTCATTTTAATATCCTCTCTACTATTTTTCGTTAGGTCAGAATTCCATATTTTTTCAAAGGGGGTGGTCTTAATATTGCCGACCGGGAAATCCGAAAAAATACATGAAAAAATATTTCCATAAGGATCCAAAAAAAAAGATTGAGTCCCGGAAAAACATTGGAACAGTCGTTCTGGATTTTTCTGATAATGGACCATTTTGGAATAAAAAAAGATATCCAGATCAAAAAACCGGTTTCTTATTCTTCTCGAACGGGTTAATTCTTTAATAATAGAGTTTATTTGACCCTCCGCCCTTTCCAACTGCTCCGGGGTCCATTCCGTATTCAATTGGACATTATTATAATACATTTCACTTTTACTGGCGAATCTCATGGTAAACGATAGTTTCAGTTCCCTGGACAATTGGAAAACCTTCTTTAATTCGCTGTAGTTGTCAGGCAATATCGTAAAACTTATCCCGATTCTAAGAGCGGAATATTGTTTTTTGCAAGCCATGATGTTTTTCATGACTTTTTCATAACTGTCTTTTATTCCACGAATGGAATCATTGATACTTCCCAGGCCGTCAAGAGAAAAAACCAGGATAGTCTGAGACATATCTTCTGCATCCAGATCCCATTCCTTAATTGACTCCAGGCCGTTGCTATTAATGATTACCCTGGTCCGGGGAAATTTATTCCTCAAATACCGATACAGAACAATGAAGTCCGGACGTAAAAAGGGTTCCCCTCCGGTCAAATTTATTTCATCCAGGCAGGTAAAATAAGGAACCTGATCAAAAAACGCCCTAATCTGGGTAAAATCCAATTCTTCATTCAAAAGGCCAGGCTCTTTCCGATATTTTTGCCAGATTGAGCAGGTTTTACAACGACTATTACAACGATAAGTAACAGCGAAATTAATGCGGGTGATTTTCTTAAAATCAGGTTTTGAAATGATTTGTTTGTAGAGATTATAAGATCGGACTAAGTTATTTTTAAATGAATGCATTAGCGATGGCAAATAGAGAACGCTCTAAAACGGATTAACGAATATTAATGGTTTTTTCAATGATAACTAACGGTCTGATTTTGATTTGAAGGTAAATCCTCCCCAGATATTCTCCGATAATACCCAGGAATAATCCATTCAAACCGATCCCAAATAAGATAAGAACGGTAGTCGTTGCAAATCCACGGGGCCAGTTTCCTGACCCATAAAACCTCCCATAAATAAAAACCAGGGTTAAGAGTAGTGCCCCGATAGTTATCAAAAACCCCAGATAGGTAGCCATTCGAAGAGGGATGACGGAATGGCTGACGATTCCGTCTATGGCCAATTGAAATAAATGGGATAAATTAAACTTACTTTTTCCTGCCTTTCTGGCCTCTCGGCTGTAAGAAATGCCGATCTGTTTAAAGCCTAATGAAGCAATTAATCCCCTTATATAAGGACTGGCATCCCTGATCTTTTTTAGTTCATCGATAATACAACGATCAATTAATCTGAAGTCACCGGCATCATGGGGAAGTTTATCGGCACTGATACGATCGATGAGGCGATAAAATATCTTGCGGGTGGTATTAATAATCCACCCTTCTTTTCTTTCTTTTCGTATCCCATAAACGACCTGGTATCCCTGCTCCCACAAGGTTAAAAATTCGATCAAAAGCTCAGGCGGATCCTGTAAATCACAATCCAATTGAATAGCCGCTTCCCCGGAAGCAAAGGAATATCCGGTGATAATGGAGCGTTGATATCCAAAATTTCTTGAAAATCGTATGATCTTAATCCGCGGATCGATCTCGCTTAATTGTTTTAATATAAAAAAGCTATTATCTTCACTATGATTATCCGTAAAAATAAATTCGAATTCATAGGTATCGATTAACAACTTAGAAATTTTGTCGACTCGATCATATAAGGTTTGTATATTTTCCTCCTCGTTATAAACCGGAACGACAATACTAATTTTTTTCATCCTTGATTCCATTATGAATTAAAACTTTCTCGATCCCCTCGGCAATCGTTGTTCGTTTGTATTCCCCTATTAATCGTTGCCACTTGGTGGTATCTGCGACCAGGTACCACATTTCAGTCGGACGATAAGGTATCCGGCCGAAACCCATCAGATGTTCTTTTTGAAATAGCCCGGCAATGGTAAGAATAAAAGCTTTCAAGGTAACAGGAATCCCGGTCCCTAAATTAACTATTTCATAAGAGGGAAATCCGGAACCTTCGACAAGGGCTATAATCATAGAAGCGGCATCTTCCACATAAAGATAGTCGCGTATCTGTTTACCTCCTGTTAATGGTAAGGGCTGGTTAGATAAACAATATTTTATTACCAATGGAACCAGACGATGTTCTTCTTCCATTGGTCCCCAGAGTCCGAAGGGTCTGATAATGGCCAAGGGAACGGATAGTTGTCGGGACAGGGTCATAGCCAACAAAGTTGCGGAAGCCTTGGTGGCGCCATAAATACCTGTCGGTTCTAATAAGTCACTTTCCTTAACCGGAAATTTTTTATCCCCGTATTCAAAACAGGAACCGATATGGAGAAAACGGGAAATATTAAAATGGCTCGCCGCTTTAATAAGTTCCAATGTACCCGACACATTAACCGATAAAGCTTTTTTAATATCTTGATCGGAATAATTAACGCCATAGGCGGCACAATGAATCACGATCTCCGGGCGATTTCTGTTAAATACATTTTTGATCGATGGATTTTCATTTAATTCCAGTTCAACCTGTTCGACCTCATTGAGGAATGGTTTAAGACGCTGCAAACTGGAATCGGGACGGTGAGCTGCCAAGACCTGATACCCTTTTTTTAATAATTTTTGAACTAAATGGGCACCCAGAAACCCATTCGCCCCTGTCACTAAGACTTTTGCCCCTTTCATTTGGTGTGATAATCCGGAAAAGAATTATCTTTCAAGGAGACAATTGGATCGGAAACAGGCCAAATTATTTTAACCAGTGGATCATCCCAGCGAATACCCCTTTCATATTCCTGAGCATAAAATTCCGTAGAAAAGTAAAATGCCTCCGTTTTATCCGCCAACGTCTGGTAGCCATTGGCAAAACCTTCAGGAACAATTAACATCATCTGATTGGCAGCAGATAGTTCTATTCCAAACCATTGACAAAACGTGGGGGATTCAGGCCTCAGATCAATGACCACATTATAAAGAGCACCCAGGAAACAACGCATCATCTTGACCTCCGCCCTGGGTGAAATCTGATAATGTAACCCTCGAATGGTTCCTTTTTTATGGCTAATCACATGATTTATTTGAGCTATTTTTTTTATAAGGCCGACTTGTTTTAATTCCTCATAGCAATAACTTCTTGAAAAAGAACCGCGGAAATCTTCTATCGGAGCAAATCTTACATAAAAAACACCTTCCAAGGGCGCCTTTATAATTTCCATTTTTTTCTATTTCTCACCTAAAAACTTTTTATTATCCAACCATTCCAATATGCTGGAAATCGACTCCTGGACCGAATTTTGGGTAGTATCTATCATAAGATCCGGGTTGAGGGGTTCTTCATAAGGCGCTGAAAACCCAGTATAGTTTTTTATAAGGCCCATCTTTGCTTGTCTGTAGTGCTCTTTTGGATCACGTCTTTCGCATTCTTCCAGAGAACATTTTACATAAATTTCCCCATAAATTCCCTCATGAAATTTTGTCCTGATAAATTGCCGGTCTTCTCGATAAGGAGAAATAAATGCAGCCAGTACCAAAACACCCGCGTCCGCCATTAATTTGGCTACTTCAACAATTCTTCGAATATTTTCTTTTCTATGTTCAGGACTGAATCCAAGATCCTCATTTAACCCATGTCTGATATTATCACCATCTAGCACATAACAAAAAATTCCCCTCTTAAAGAGTATCTTTTCTAACTGGTAAGCAATTGTGGATTTTCCGGAGGAGGGAATTCCGGTAAACCATAATAGACCACTTTGGTGTTTGTTTCTCTTGATACGATCTTTTTTTGTAATATAGCCATTATTCCAAACAATATTTCTTTCTTTTTTTTCCGAAAGCAGTATATCCCTATTCTCTACTTGAATTAAGCCGGCCATTTATATCCTTTTAATGATCATCAACAGGTTGAATTTATAAGGTGATGAGTGTCTTGGCTAAAAGATCCAAATCCCATCTCCCCCGTGAAATAATATCCTTAAGGACCTCTCTTTTGGAGTAGATCAGGAAAATAGGAGGCAGATCGATTTCTTCAAAAAATGTTTTTTCTTTAGAATCTTTCATATTCTCAAAAAATATTTTTAGGCGGTACTTCCCATTAGGAAATTTTTCAGGAAGATATAAGGGAATAGAATCTTCTATGATGCCAGGCTGTTCTCTGGGAGCATAGGCTTTAAGATTAAATATAGGGGTAATATGCCGTTCAAAGGTTATCTCCGGGTTTGGAATAAATTGAAAGCTTATATTTAATTTGTATTTTTTATTGAAATCAAACCCTTCGTTCATTTTCCAGAAAAGGGTAAGGTTATCCGGGAACCATCCTTTTTCAAACCGGTATCCTTGCAGGGAAATCCCTGTTCCCATGCTCCGTTTTACCGCGATGTATTGCCTTTTCTTTACATCCTCTTCCTGGGCCGAAAAAGATATCCGATCTCTTGCAAAGACAGTATAATTTCCGATCATTTTTTCAATAACATATCCAGGGGGGATCAGTTCCATCAGCTCCCTGTCCTTAAGAACAATCCGGGTGACCTGGTTCTTGGCTAAAAATTGGTTAATCTCAAACAAATTCGATAGCGTCCCCGTATCAAGGGGCAAGGCCGTTTGATCTATTATTTTTTGACGTTGTTTTACTATGTTAAATAAAAAATTGCCCGGCTTTTCCGAGTAGGCGGCCAAGGCGGCATGTTCACTTGAAAGGACCAAATATTCCTGTTCGGGGAGGTTCATCTTTTTGTTAAGCACTCGAAAGGTGAGTTCCGAACATATTTGCTCTTCTGATCTTATTTGACCTTGTTCAAAACAAGTCTTCAAATATTTCCCGACATTCGCCGTATTTTGATAGCGGGAAGAAAAATGGAAGGCTTTAAAACAGTTGATCAACAACAATATCGATACCATCCCGATTAATAGATTCTTACCGTATTTCTTTTCCCAGAGTTGGCTTAAAAAAAAAGCAGCAAAGGGGGCCAATAAGACAACGTTAATCAGAACATATCGCTGGGGGGCGGCCTTGGTTCCCACCCCATAAACCGAAGCGATCATCATGAGCAACAACTGACTGAGAACCAAATACAAATACTTTTTCTGGTCGGGATTAAATGTTTTAAAGGAAAAAAAGAGACTCAGAAGGGTTATTAAAAATAAAGGGGGGGAAATCAGAAACATCAAAAAGGGATATTGAAGATTTTTGATTTGAGCCGCCATCCCGTGTAAACCCAAATGAGTTTGGATGATAGTTTTACTGAATTTTAAAAAATAAACAGGGGCTCCATATTCCATCCAGTTATGTAAAAGCCAAACAAAAATAAACAAAAGCGATAAGGTTACCGCTAAAACCGTTGTTTTCAGGGATAATGGGCGGTTGTCTTTTTTCCGGAAATAATCCAGCAATATCCAAAGGGTAAAAAGGCCTGCAAAGATCCATCCCTCAGGTCGAAACATAGTGGCTATTAGAAAAAATAGGGAAGTGGTCACCAGCCACGAAAACCTTTCCTCTTTTTGCCAAAGAAGAAAAAATAAAAAAGCACCGATCAGGGCGGCACAATAATAGATCATCTCGGTCATGGAAAGGCTAAGCCAAATCTGCCAAGGTAAGAAAGCGACCAAAAGAAGAGTTAGGAAAGCGGTAATGGAATTAAAAAGAATTTTAGCCAGAAAGAACAGGAAAATCAGTCCCAGAATATTGGCTATAATACTTGTACTAACCATGGAAAAAATCAGATTTTCGGTGAGGGTATAAAGGCTCCCTGTAATCCAGAAATGGGTAGGAAACCAGAGCACTGACATGGCCCCGAAAGCGGTTGAAAACAAAAAAGGATCGTATTTCCATTCATAAGTAATCAAGGCACGGAAAAAATCATCCCCGGACGCCCCTGAAAAACCGCTTTTATATATGATCAGTAAAAAAAAGAACTGGGCCCCTAAGATTAGGGTCAAAAAAATACTCTCTTTCTTGGCCATTAAAATCTTCGATTCGGTTTCTTGATCTCTATCTTCAACCGAAATATCTTCAGGTATGGATCTATTTCAACCAATGGGTCAAATCCCTCTTAATTAAATCTTGAAGCATTAAGATATCATCATGGAAATAGTTGATCAGTTCTTGCCGGGTCTCTGGTTTCATTTCCGGCTTAACCAAATTTTTCTCCCTTAACCCTTCTATCCACCTTCTTCTTTTCGTTTCAGGGATCAACCACCTTATGCCCGGCCGTAAAAAATTTTTAAGCGCATTCGGTTCGGTTATAACCTTATGAATCAACATATTTTTGGGAACGCCTGAAATATTATGTTTGGTATTCACATCTGGAACAAACGTAGTATCTACTCCTAAAAAAGCATATATGTCTTTAACGATTTCCCGGGTATGGTTCTTTAGCTCCTCAAAAAGATAAATCTTGACCTCTTTAAAATGTTCGAGATAAGCCCTTACCTGAGGATAAAAGATGCCTGCTCCTTTATAAAAATGGATCATTGCCCAATTATTTTTTTTTCTATTTTCTTCTAATTCCAGGCAACTTTCAAAAGACCTTGATTCTTCAAGATCTCTCAACAAAAAAGTGTAAGCAGAAAAAGCTCGTTGAACGGGATTCCTCAAAACAATGATAATCTTGCAATCCCCGATATGTTTTTTAATTGCTGGAATCGCCAGGTCATAATGATACAAATAAGGCACTGATGCCTCCCCGATCGCTTTCTCATTTTTTACTCCAGAAAATAAATCGAGGTATTCATCCGGAGATGTTTTTAAATCATTTTTTAATACCTTGAATTTGGGGTCTTTTGGATTAAGGGATTGATAATAGGAAGAGACAAAGAATAAAGGCTCTTTGGGAACCGACATAAACACCTCGGGGTGTTGTTTTAAATAATGCCAAAGAGAGGTAGTACCGCTCTTAGAAGCCCCGACGATTAGAAAATTGGGATTTTTATAACTTTCTTTCATAACCTTTATTTTGGATTCTTATGTATATGTATTGGATAGGATAAAATTCGAAAAAATTCGGTCTGTTAGTTAAAACAGGTGGGTTAGTCTCTTTTTTATTAACCAAGGGCTGAGGTTTATCTTATTCTTCTTAATAATTGAATAGGGCTTTGTAACTTAGATAAAAGGATATTCTTCTCAAGATAACAAGCCATGCTGCATCCGCCGCAATTAAATCGCTTGTATGCTTCGATTCTTTTTTTTAGGATTCCGTTGGACCTTATTTTCCCAATCTCATCCTCTAATAAAGAGCCCATTGGTTCCTTATCCAAAGGGGAACAAGGGAAAAGGATTCCATTCGAATCTACATGAACGAAGGCCCTCCCGGCGTAACAACTCAACTTTTCGAAAATGGTTTCAATATTTTGATAAAGAAAAGGGATCAGATCATAATAGCTGAACAAATTGCCTTGAGGGATTTGCTTCAACTCGTTGGTTACCGATAATAATTGATTAAATTCTAAATGGTTAATGTCATAACGCTCGGAATAGGTTTTCTTCTCCCCAAGGGGCCAGACGGGTTGGAAATAATTATTATCCGCCCCCAGGGAAGATCTCAAACGATAGATATTTTTTAAATCCGGGATATTCGTGTTATTGATCACGGTATTGGTTGCGATTTTTGTCTTAAATTTATTCCGGTTCCTAATCTCAACCGCATTTTTTACCGCCTCGATGGTATTTTTAAATTTGCAGCCTTTGCGAAATTTTTCGTGAATAGCGGCCTCTGAACCGTCCAACGAAAATACTAAAGTTTGTAATCCCGCCTTCATCAAATTTGCGAACAGCTTTCCATCATTAATAATTCCGTTGGTAACCAAAGAGGTAATAAGCCCTTT
>JACRBX010000093.1 GCA_016219225.1 Deltaproteobacteria bacterium | reverse complement strand
CGGGGCTTTGGGCCTCTTAGGCCAACAGATGGCCATGGAAGTCACGCTGGGCGGCTTGGTTTTAACAGGCGGAGATATCGCCCTGAGCAGTTGCCGGCTCCTTTCGGCCACCGGGATCAAGGTCATCGAAGAAGTGGCCCCTGGCATTCCCCTGGGAATGCTGAAAGGCGGCCTGTGTGATGGATTGAAAGTGGTCACCAAGGCCGGCGCTTTCGGTGCGGAAGATGCATTGTGCCAAGCCGTGGATTATCTGAAACGGTTTTAAACCCTCACACCCGGTGCGGGCATCACAAGCATGAAAAAGGATTTTACCTGTCGTTGATTTTAATTGTTTTTTTGTTTGCTTTGAGCTTTGAGCTATTTTCGTATTAAGGAATGAAACAGACCATGAAACGTGGAGCCATTTACAAACCAGTCATCGGAATCACCATGGGTGACGGGGCCGGGATCGGTCCCGAGATTATCGTCAAGGCCCTGATGGATAAAAAGATTTATGAAATCTGCCAACCCCTGATCATCGGCGACCGGGGCATCATGGAAAGAGCGGTCTTGATTGAAAAGGCCCCGGTGACGATAAGGGGAATCGAACAGGTCCATGAGGCCCATTTTGTTTATGGAACACTGGATATTCTGGACCTAAAAAACTTATCAGCTGACCTGCCTTTTGCCAAGGTTGACGGGCGGGCCGGGAAAGCGGCTTATGAGTACATCGAGAAGGCCGTCCAACTGGCCCTGAAAGAAGAACTTTCGGCCATGGCTACCGCCCCCATCAACAAAGAGGCCCTGGCGGCCGGGGGCAGCCCTTTCCCCGGACATACCGAGATCCTCAGCTCCCTTTCCGGAACCAAGAATTACGCCATGATGCTGATTTCAAAATCCCTCAAAGTCATCCATGTCTCCACCCATGTTTCCCTTCGCCAGGCCTGTGACCTGGTCAAAAAAGAGAGGATTATTCAGGTCATTAAACTGGCCGACGAAGCCTTGCGGCATTTTGGAATGGCCTCACCCCGAATTGCCGTGGCCGGCCTAAACCCACATGCCGGAGAAGGAGGCCTTTTCGGTAGGGAAGAAGTCGAGGAAATTATTCCCGCGGTCTCGGAGGCACAGGCCTTGGGCCTCCGGGTTACAGGCCCCGTTTCACCGGATACCGTCTTTTACCGGACGGCCCTGAAGCACGACTTCGACCTAGTAGTGGTCATGTATCATGATCAGGGGCATATTCCGCTTAAGCTGCAAGGCTTTGAGGACGGTGTGAATGTGACCGTGGGGTTGCCCTTCATCCGCACTTCAGTGGACCATGGCACGGCCTTCGATCTGGCCGGGAAAGGCACGGCGGACCACCGAAGCATGACGGAGGCCATACGAACGGCGGCCACCATGGCCCGTTCTAAGAAAAATTCGAAATACCTTTTTTCAACCCGAAAGGAGCAAGAACGATGAGAACTAAATTTTTTATTTTCGGATTTCTAATTCTTTTTGCCTGGTGTACTATCGGGACGGCCGCGGATTTTCCGCAAAGACCGATCCGCATGATCATCCCCTGGAGTGCGGGGGGAGGAAGTGACGTCCTGTGCCGGGCTTTCCAGCCAGCCATTGAAAAAGAACTGGGTCAGAGAATGCTGATTGAAAACATCCCCGCCGGATCAACCAAGGTGGGCACTATGGAGCTGTTGAAGGCCAAACCGGACGGATACACCCTGCTCTTTTCCAATGAAGCCTGGATCTCCCGGTACTACGCCAAGACCTACGATACCAAGGTCTGGGAACAGATGACGCCCATCGGCAATGTCACCTCCGAACCCCTGGCCTTTGTCGAGGTCCGGGCCGAATCGCCCTTTAAAACCTGGGGAGACCTGGTGAAGGCGGCCAAGGAGAATCCCGGCAAATTGTCCTGCGGGAACCCCGGGGTCGGATCGCCGTTGGATATCGTCTTTAAGGAAATCACCGAACAAACGGGCATCAATGTACGGTATGTACCCTTTGCCGGAGGCGGCAAATCCAAAATCGCCATGCTCGGAGGACACGTTGATTTTCGGCTCTGTCAACCGCCGGAAGCCATCGCCATGATCCGGGCCGGAAAATCCAGGGGGCTGGCGGTTTCCACGGATAAAAGGATGAAGGCCCTCACGGACGTTCCCACCTTCAAGGAACTGGGACTAAAGGGCGGGGAAATGTATACGATTATCCGCGGTGTCTGGGGACCTCCCAATATGCCCCCCGCCCTGGTCAAAACAATCACCAGGATGATCGAAAAGGCCACAAAAGATCCGGCCTTCATCAAGATCGCCCAGGATGAATTCCTCTACACCGTGGACTATCGATCGCCCGAACAGGTGAAGGCCTTTGTGCTGAAATTCGATAAGGAATTCGGGCCGAAATTGGCGGAAATCAACAAATAGATCTTGGCTTTTAGCTTCCAGGCGGAGAAAAAGCCGGTCTCAACAGGAGGAGGCATGAAGAATCGGGACGTGGTCAGCAGTATCGTCTGGATGGCCCTGGGATGCCTGTTTGTGGGCGGTGCCTTACACCAGGGCCTGATGAGAAAAGGCGTGCCGGGACCGGGATTCCTTCCCTTTTTATCAGGCATGGCCTTGATCTTTATTGCCCTTTTCGTCCTGATTCCCGCGTTGGTTCAAAAAGAAAAGGAAAATGGCAGCGATTTCTTTCCGGAAAGCGGCAGCTTCAGGAAATTAGTGTTTGCCCTGGTGGCCCTGCTGGCCTTCGGGGTCGCCCTGAATTATTTGGGATACCTGATCACCACCTTCCTCTTCATGTTTTTAATGGCCCGGCTTATAGAACCCAAGGGATGGTGGATCACCGCCCTGGTGGCTCTCCTGACGGCCGTCGTGTCTTACCTGCTCTTTGTGGTACTGTTGGAAGTGCAATTACCTACAGGGCCGCTTGGATTCTGAGCGGTCCAAGGAGGATGGAATGGATTTTTTTTCCCATGTCTACCTGGCTTTTCAAGTAGCCCTGGAACCTACCAATATATTTCTATGCTTTGTGGGTTGTCTCATAGGCACTTTCGTCGGTGTCCTTCCGGGGTTGGGACCGGCGGCCTCCATCTCTCTGCTGCTTCCCCTGACCTTCAAGCTCCCCCCCGAGTCAGCCATCATCATGTTGGGCGGTCTCTATTACGGAACCATGTATGGCGGATCCACGACCTCCATACTGCTCAATGTCCCCGGTGAGGCGGCCTCCGTCGTAACCTGTCTCGACGGCTATCAGATGGCTAAAAAAGGGAGGGCCGGACCGGCCCTGGGAATCGCTGCTTTTGGCTCCTTCCTCGCCGGAACCTTTGCCACCATCATGATCATGCTGCTGGCCCCGCCTCTGGCCGGGATAGCCCTGAAATTCGGTCCCCCCGAGTTCGTCGGCCTGGTTTTTATGGGATTGATCATGGTCACCTACCTCTCCAGCGGATCCATGGCCAAGGCCTTGATGATGGCCGTCGTGGGCTTGTTGATCAGCTTCATCGGCACCGACATCGTCACCGGCAGGGAAAGATTTACCCTGGGAATACCCACCATGGCCGGGGGGTTTGATATGGTCCCGATCGTCATGGGATTATTCGGTATATCCGAGGTCTTATTGAATTTAGCCTCTCCGGAGGGCGGCGGGGATGTCTTTCAGACCAAGTTGCGCGACCTTTTGCCGACTAAGAAGGACTGGAAGGACTCTACCGGACCGATTACCCGGGGGTCTATCATGGGATTCTTTTTGGGCATAATCCCGGGAGGCGGCGGAATGATTCCCGCATTTATTTCCTACGCCATGGAAAAGAAGCTGGCCAGGCACCCCGAGACCTTCGGCCAGGGAGATATCCGCGGGGTGGCCGGACCGGAGTCGGCGAACAACTCAGGCGCCCAGGGGGCTTTCATTCCCATGCTGACCATGGGCATACCCTGCAATGTGGTCCTGGCCATCTTGATAAGTGCACTGATGATCCATGGGGTCACCCCGGGACCGAGATTGTTGATCGAGCATCCCCGGATATTCTGGGGGGTGGTGGGGAGTATGTACGTTGGGAATTTCATGCTGCTTATCTTGAATCTGCCCCTGATCGGTCTTTGGGTCCGCCTGCTCAAGATCCCCTATTCCCTGCTCTTCCCCTTCATTGTCCTCTTCTGTCTCATCGGGGCTTACACGGTGGGCAACAATATTCAGGATGTTTATATCATGATCTTTTTCGGGATCTTGGGGTACCTGATGAAAAAGTACGATTATGAACCGGCCCCGCTTGTCCTGGCCTTTGTCTTAGGCCCCATGTTTGAGGATGCTTTACGTCAGTCCCTGATCATTTCCGGCGGGAGTCCCTTGATTTTTTTGAGCCGGCCCATTGCCGCCGCTTTTCTGCTGATCGCGTTTGCACTCCTGGTTTCTCCAGTGGCCTTAAAGTTTTTTGGCAAGGAGCGGCCGGGGGTGGGATTGAAAGAATGTTGAGTTGAGCTACTAGGAGGGAAAAAACATGTTCAAACCACAAGGCATCATCACCCCTATCGTTACGGCCATGACAGAAGATGAGAACATCAATGAAAAGGAGTTGCGCATTCAGGTCAACCGGCAAATAACCTGCGGCATAAACGGGATCTTTGCGCTGGGAACCAACGGTGAGGGATATGCCTTAACCACGGAAGAGAAATTGGAAGTCATCAGGATCGTGGTGGAGGAAACCAGTGGAAGGGTCCCCGTATATGCCGGTACGGGAGGCATCAGCACCCGGGAGACCATCTTTCTGTCAGGCCGGGCCAAGGAACTGGGAGTGGATGCCTTATCGATTGTCTCTCCCTATTTTGTGGCCATATCTCAGGAAGATATTTATCGGCATTACAGCCAGGTCGCCGAATCGGTCGATCTGCCCATCGTTCTGTATAACCTGCCGGCCAGGACGGGAAACAACATCGACTATAAAACAGTCCGCCGGCTGGCCCAATATCCCAACATCGTTGGCGTCAAGGACAGCAGCGGGAATTTTGACAATACCCTGAGATACATTGAAGATACGGATCGAAGGTTATCCGTTCTGGCCGGAAACGATTCCCTCATCCTCTGGACCCTGCTGGCCGGAGGCAGCGGGGCCATCGCCGGAACGGCCAATGTCTTTCCGGAAATCGCCCTGGGGATTTACCGATTATGGGAAGCCGGAAAAATCGCCGAAGCCAATCAACTGCAAGCCAGACTCCGGCCCCTTCGCGATGTGATGAAACTCGGGAATCCCAATTCCGTCATCAAAAGGGCCATGAATCTCCTGGGTTATCCGGTCGGGCCGGCCCGGGAACCGGTCAAAGGCATAAGCCGGGATATAGACGAAGAGTTGCAAAAGGCGTTTGCGTTTTATAAATAACCGAAAATGGGAAATTGAGACATGAAAAAGGTGGTGTTATCCCATCGGCTTTATGAAGCCGGCATGAAGATCCTCGAGGGCAAGGTTGCTGTCAGGATCACCGACACAGGCAATCCGCAGGAAATGCTTCCCGAACTGATTGACGCCGACGGGCTGATCCTTCGCATCGGATCCATCGACAGAGAGACGATGGAGGCAGCCAAAAATCTCAAGGTCATCGGACGTCCAGGCGTCGGGGTGGATGACGTCGACCTGACGGCGGCCACTGAACTGGGCATTCCGGTAGTCATCGCCCCCGGGGCCAATACGCGCTCCGTGGCCGAACACGCACTGACCCTCATCCTGGCCCTATCCAAGGACCTGCAGAACAGCGACCGGAAAACCAAAAGCGGCGACTTCCAGGTGCGCAACAGCTATAAGGCCTTTGAAGTATCGGGGAAGATCCTCGGACTGGTCGGCTGCGGCCATATCGGACAGGAACTGGCCAAACTCTGTTCGGCCCTGGGGATGAGGGTGCTGGTTTATGACCCGTTCATCCCGGCCGAAACCCTTGAGCGGCAGAGGTATGGACATGCCAAGGACCTGGAGCCTCTCCTGCAGAGCGCCGATGTCATCTCCCTGCACGTTCCCCTGACCGATAAAACCCGGAACATGATCGGCCGGAAGGAATTGGGCCTGATGAAACCATCGGCCGTCCTGATTAACTGCGCCCGGGGTGGCGTCATCGATGAAACGGCCCTGGTGGAAGCCCTCCAGGGGTGCCGGATACACGGAGCCGGACTGGATGTCTTCGCCTCCGAACCGCTCCAGGCCGGCAATCCCTGGGCCGGATTAGACAACGTGATCGTCACCCCCCACATGGCCGGGCTTACCCGGGAGGCAGCCGGAGGGGTGTCCGTCATGGCGGCCGAAGGGGTGCTGGCCGTCCTGGACGGCCAAAAGTGGCCCCAGGTAGCCAATAAGGAAGTCTACAATCATCCCAAATGGAAAGACCGGTGATCGGATGTCCTCTCCCATCTATTCCCTTCTGAATGTCCGCCGGATCATCGCCGGTCCGGGCAGTCTTTCCAGGGTTCACGAGATACCCGCCAGTTACGGGGCTCGAAAGATCCTGATGATCACCGATCAGGGGGTCTGGGATGCCGGGTTGATCGAAAAACCAAAAGAGATCCTGGAATCCGCCGGATATGGCGTGGAGATCATCCACCAGACGCCTCCGGAACCGGCTGTCGATCAGGTCAAGGCCATATTCCGGGAGGCGCAGGAACAGGGCGGTCAGATGATCATCGGCATCGGCGGCGGCAGTGTCATGGACGTGGCCAAGCTGGTCTCGGTCCTGCTGACTAATGACCTCTCGCTGGAACAGTTGATAGGCGGGGCGGAGATCACCCGCCAGGGTCTCCCCACGTTGATGGTGCCCACTACTGCCGGAACAGGTTCCGAAGTGACCCAGAACGCCATCGTTCTGGTCCCGGAGGAGCAGGTGAAGGTCGGCATCGTGAGCAGCAAACTGGTTCCGGAGGTTGTCATCCTCGATCCGCTGCTGACCGTCAAACTCCCGCCGGCCATTACCGCCGCTACCGGCATGGATGCCCTGGCCCATGCCATCGAATGCTACATCTCGAAAAAGGCCAACCCCTTCAGCGACACCTTTGCCTTGAAAACCGTCAGCCTCATTTCCAAGGGCTTGCGCCGGGCTTACAAAAACGGCCAGGACATCGAGGCCCGCGAGGAGATGCTGCTTGGCGCCCTGTTCGGGGGGCTGTGCATCGCCACATCCGGGACCACGGCCGTTCACGCCCTGGCCTATCCCCTGGGTGGCCGATACCGGATTCCTCATGGCCTGTCCAACGCCGTCTTGCTGCCCCATGTCATGAAATTCAACCTGGACGCCACCGAAGATCGATTCAAAGACCTTGCCCTCGCCATGGGGCTTCCGGTTTCCGGGTTAGCCTCGCGGCAGGCCGCCGAAAGGATGATCGAAAACCTCTATGCGCTGAATGCAGACCTGAACATCCCCGCCGGTATTACCGACTGGGGCGTCACGGAAGCCGATCTGGAGGAGCTGGTGGAATCGGCCTCCAGGGTAACCCGGCTGTTGGACAACAACCCCAGACCCATGACCAAATCCGACATGCGGGCCATTTATCGACGGCTGATGTGAGCAGGGGTCGGGGGTCGGTGGGCAGGGATCAGGGGTCTGGGATCGGGGATCAGGGAGGAGGCATGTGGAGTTAATAAGAAAAAAAAGTTTCAAGATGCAAGTTTCAAGCATAAAAAACCTTGAACCTTTTACCTTGTGCTTCGAACCTATTTTTATGCTTCGTGCTCCTGACCCCCGATCCCCGCTCTATTATTTCAAAGACCCCATATAGATCCGCGAAAAGGCACCGGCCGAACGCATCTGTTTTTCGATAATTCGGCTATAGGTCCGGATAGCTGTTTCCGAGGCACCGGCGATCATTTTCCGATAGTCAAAATCTTCTCCCGCGCTGATATTCTCTATATCCAGGTAGAGTTCCTGATTTTGCACAATAGCCTTCAAAGCCGTTGACAAGGCCGACGCGGCGTCATGCGATTCTTTGGCAGCCACCTGACTTGGAAAATGGTCAAAAAAAGCCGGAAAAGTTGCATCAGTGGAAGTATCCCGCAGGGCCTTGAGCATTACAAAACCCTCATTATGTTCCTGAAAAGCCCCCCCAAACTCCTGGTTGAGGAGTTTTTCGATCAGGATATGGGCTCTGGACACCTCGCTGACGGCCGCTGTTTTCGGTCCATGGATGCCGACCAGATCCACTAAGGCAATAAAGAGCATGGTCGCGGTGCTTCGACCGGGCATAATGGTGGTGTGGTAGGGCATGGTCATGTCCTGCAAATAATGCAACCCCCAACCGGCAAACCGGTATCCCCAATAGGGATGGCCGGTTTGAAAGGCGAGTTTGGCCAGGGAACGGAACAGATGCGTTCTTTGTTCCGGAAATGTTTTTTTAAGGCTCGGTGCGGCCGCGAAAACCAGCCCGGATTCCTGATAAAATCCCATGTGGAAAGGGGCTTGTGATCCATAGACGAGCTTGGGGTTGCCGAAAGCTTGTTTGCCGTATCCGTATTCCTTGCCGAACAGGGTATCGTTATCTGCGAAGAGACCGATATCCAATCCATAATCCGGCTCGTCGGAAGCCGATGAAAGTACCTGAAGGGCGCTGATTTTTTCTCCAGGCCGGAGCGGGATGAAGGTGAGATTCTTGGAATCTTTCTTTAAAATGCTTAGGGCCGACCAGGGTAACGGTTCTTTTTGGGGGGCCGGACTGCCCGGCAAGAGCATGACGAACAGAGGGAGTTCCATGTTGGGATTCAGCCGCAGGGCCTTCAGAAACCGGATCCGGAGGTTGGTTTCCTGGCTGGTAAGGAAATTCAGCGACGCCGGGGTAGCCGGATAGGCCGGGATATTTGAAAGGGCCCAGGTTTCTTCCGCTTTCAATAGTTCTCCGATTTTATCCTTCTCTTTTAATAAAAACGCATCCAGGGGCTCGGCGGACACTTCTGCCAGATATTCCCGGTTTTCCCCCATGGCTGGATAGGTCAGATAGGCATGATTGGACCAGGCCTGGGCGGAAATCGGCAGAACCGCCAGAAGGGCCATTGTAATCCACAAGATCCTGAAAGGAATTTTATAACGCATCGGCTTCTCCTGTTAATAAGGTATGGTCATCGTTGACGGACTTGGGAAAGGCACAAATGTCAACCTCCTAAAACCGTCATTCCCGCGCAGGCGGAAATCCAGGCCAGGACAAGTTTTCACGGGAATGACGCAATTGGGATCTCCCGGACTTTTTAAAATTCTATCCGCTGATTAAAGGTATTACATACAATGGGAGGAAAAACAAGACCCTCATTGATAGGAATTTCAAAAATCTAGGGTTAGAATTTCCTTCCAGGGTCCGGTAACCGAATTAAAACAATCTCGTTACCATCCCGTAACAAAAAAAGGTTTAAATAAAATGTCATTTAATCATAGACATAAGAAAGAACACATTATAAAATGATTCCCAGAATGGCCAAGCCCAAAATTCTTATTGTGGAAGACGAACCGGATATCAGGGAACTCCTCCATTTCAACCTGGAAAAGGCCGGTTATCAAACCTTTCAGGCTGAGGATGGAGATCAGGCCATACTCCTGGCCAAAAAAAACACGCCGGATCTGATCCTTTTGGACCTTCTCCTTCCGGGGCTGAATGGATTGGAGGTCTGTCGCCAGTTGAAACGGAACCCCGACCTGCAACATATTCCCATTATGATGGTTACGGCCAAAGGAGACGAGATGGATCGGGTCGTGGGCCTGGAATTGGGCGCTGACGACTATGTGGTCAAGCCTTTCAGCCTCCGGGAAATTGTCCTGCGTATCCAGAAACTATTGGACCGTCGGGAGAAACAAGGGGCCCCTTCTTTCCTGAAGGCCGATTCCCTGATCCTGGATCAGGAAGGGCATACCGTCAAACTGGAAGAAAAATTCCTGGATTTGACCGCCACGGAATTTCGGCTGCTGGCCCATTTGATGCGTAATCGGGGAAGGGTCCAAACCCGGGAAATCCTGTTGGATAGAGTTTGGGGATATTCCTTTGAAGGTTATTCGCGGACTATTGACACCCATATCCGTAGAATTCGCAAAAAATTGGAGTCTTATCAAAATCTAATCGAAACCGTCCGGGGCGTCGGATACCGTTTCAAGGTCTGAGGAATATGAGCTTCCGCTGGTACCTGAAAATATTGTCGGCCTTTATCTTAGTCATTGCCGTGGTGGTTATTCCCAGCACCATCTACCTGGGAGCCAATCTTAAACATTTCATGATGGTCCAGAAGGAGGAAGAATTAAAACGGGAGCTTAAATTGGCCGCTTTTAGGATTTCGGACCATATGACTACCGGTCCATACAGCCTATCCAAAATCCAGGCCCTGGCCAATCAGGTCAGCCTTAGCCTCCAGAGAAGAGTCACTATCATTTCAACAGATGGGCGCGTCTTGGGCGATTCAGGTCTGAGCCCGGAAGTCATCGACAAGGTCGATGACCATTCTTACCGTCCGGAAATCCTGGAGGCCAAAACCAAAGGATTTGGTCGAAGTATCCGTTTCAGCACCACCATGCAGGCCAATACCTTATACGGGGCCATACCCATTTTCCAAAAAGACCGGTTATTGGGGTATGTGCGCTTAGCCCTGCCTTTGAGTCAGCTCGATGGCTTAATAGATGATTTGCGCTGGAAACTCGCTCTGGTCGGAGGATTGACCGGGTTGCTGGCGATCCTGCTCAGCTTCTTTTTAACCTGGGGAATCAACCGTCCTCTGCGGGAAATTACCGACATGGTAAAAAGAATGGCCGGAGGGGATCTCAAGCAGCCCTTCCATCTCCTTCCAAAAAATGAATTCAGTGATTTGACCGCCTCCCTGGAACGCATGGCCAATGAACTGATCGAAAAAATGGAGTTATTGGATACGGAAACCGGCCAGTTAAAGACCCTGCTTTCGAACATGCAGGAAGGCGTCATGATAACCGATGAAAAGGGACGTATTATTTTAATGAACCCCTTCCTGGCGTTGGTGCTGGGAGAAAAGATCTCCTGGAAGAAGCGCACCGTCCAGGAAGTATTTATGAACAGTGAATTGCAGGACTCTGTGGAAACTGTTCTAAAAGGCAACCCTTTTAAAAGATTGCAACTGACCTTTGGCCGAAACCTTCCACGGCATTTCGAAGTTCAGGTGGTTCCCTTGACGTTGAACTATCGGCATCCCCGGGCCGTAGCCATATTCCATGATACGACCGAACTCCAATACCTTTTAAAGGTGCGTCAAGATTTTGTTGCCAATGCCTCCCATGAACTCCGGACCCCATTGACCTCTATCAATGGGTATGTTGAAACACTCCTTTCGCTGGTCCCTCCGGATCCTCCTGAAATCAAACGTTTTTTATCCATCATGCAAAAGAATGTCAAACGGATGAATTTTCTGGTATCCGATTTATTGGATTTGGCCAAGCTGGATGTTCAGGAAAAATCGAAGATTACCCTGGAACAAGTCCCGGTCAAAGAGGTTCTGGAAGCCGCCGGTCAGATGATCATGGACCAAGCCAAAGAAAAAAAGATCAATTTCTCGAAAGAAATCGACGCCATCCCCGAGAACCTGACGGCCTTTTGGGAAAAAGACCGGGTTTTACAAGCCCTGTTTAATGTTTTGGATAACGCTGTTAAATATACCCCGCCGGGCGGACAGGTGCGATTGACGGCGGAAATCATTTCGGATTTCGGATTTCGGATTTCGGAATCAGGGAAAACTGACCTATCCAGACCAACGATACAAGAAGAATTCCGCACTCCGCAATCTGCAATCAAAATTTCTATCGAAGACACCGGTATCGGCATTCCCAGGGAACACCTCTCCCGCATCTTTGAAAGATTTTACCGGGTAGACAAGGCCCGGTCCCGGGAATTAGGGGGAACCGGTCTGGGTCTTTCCATAGTCAAACACATCGTCGAATCCCATAAAGGGACGGTAGGGATTCAAAGTGTCTTAAATCAAGGCACTACGGTCACCATCACGCTTCCCTTTAAATAAGAATTTTCTCCTTTCATTTATAAGCCGAAAAATCCACTCCCCGTGTCCGACCCCGTTCCTCAAACCAGGCCTCTTCACTGACCGGAGGAATCGTGATCCGATCCGGATCTTTATGAACCAGGGAAATGGCTTCGCCGGAGCAGGTGCTGATGCAAAGACCGCAACCGATGCATCTTTCTGGATCGATCAGGTAAGCTTCTTCCCCTTCTTCGATGGCCTTCACCTGGCAGCGTTCATCGGCGCAGACCCCGCAACTGAGACATTTTTCCGCATCAATCTCGGCATAGTAATGGGAATTAATGACCTTCGAGGCCGGAATGCCCAACCGGTTGATGGCCCCCAAGACCCCGCAGCAGCAGCCGCAGCAGTTACAGATATAGATATGCCCCCCCTGCTGATTGGCCGTCAGGTGCACCAGTCCTTTTTCTTCCGTTTCCTTCAATAAGGCATAGGCTTCATCACGGGTAAGCACCTTTCCAGAAGGCATCTTATCGAAGATCCCGGGTATCGGAGCCAGGGCCAGGCAGACCTGCATGGGCCGGTCGCAGGGATGGCCTAACAGCCCTTGCTCTTTCTTGCAGATGCAGTCGTTGACCCAAAAGGATTGATTCTGTTCGATAAGACTGGAAACCCTCTCATAGGGTAAGGCCTCCTGCTGCACGACGATCTCTTTTTCAATGGGCAGGACCTGCATCAATTGGGGCGTCTTGGAAAAGAATTGCTTCCCATAGACCGGCCCGAAGGCCTCATTGAGTTCGGCGAACTCCTTATCAAGCCGCGGATTTTGAAATTCATAAATCCCAAAGACCCAAGGCATCATCTTGAAGACCCAGGTGCCGCCGAAGTCTATGGCGAAAAGCTGCCCGGCCCGGCCCATTTCTCTCAACTTTTCTTCCAGGCCTTCCAGGGGGCGGCCGGTCCTCTGGGCCACCTGTTCGGCCGTTTCAAAGGAAAGTCTCATATCGCAGAAAAGGTCGGCTTGTTCCGGGGTAAAAATTTTCTGGAGTAACTTGAGTTCCACGCCGTTTTCCGTTGCCGGGAATCCATTTGGCAAGGTATCCAGGACTCGGGCCAATTTCAAATAGGCTTCTTTTTCCATGATTTTTCTCCTTTAATATTTTTTTTTGACAGGATCAACAGGATATTTTGGATTATTTATTCCTGTAAATCCTGTCTAACCAATTTTTTCCTTTTCTTTCCCTTGACCTTCTCCAGATCTTTCAAGGCCCGGTCGCACCAGTCGACGACCATCCGGGCCTGGCGCCTGCCGAAATCAAGGGTCAATCCCCAATAATACGCTTCGTCGGAAGAGCCGGGCACGGTCGAACAATGTTGGATGGTCGGCAGGACTTCCTCCTCATATTTTTTGATTAACCCCAGATGGTGAGCGCGCCATTCCCTTAGATGATTTTTGAATTGGTCCGGCGGCATCTGGTTTCCGAAGAAGACCTTGACCAGCAACTGCTGGCGTGGTTCCGGCATTTCCGTAGGTTCGGCCAGCCAGCGGAGGAGTTCTTTTTCTCCAACCTTGGTCACCTGGTAGACCTTCCGGCTCGGTTTCCCATCCTGGTGTTCAACGGTCGAGGTAATCCACCCCTGACCTTCCATCTGTTTAAGGGTGCGGTAAATATGGGGCAGAGCCGCATTCCAGAAAAAATGGATGGACTTCCCGAAAGTATTTTTCAAATCATAACCGGTGGCCGGTTGATACCGGATCAGCCCCAAAAGGGCATGAGGCAGCGACATGTTTAATTCTCCCATAATATATGAATTAGTTCATATATACGTTAGTTAATATATAACCCAGTCCAAATTAACTTGTCAAGCGAATTTCAATTCCCCCCGACCTGCTCAATTTGGTCTTCCCTTTTTATCTATTTCGTTGTATTACCTATGGCGACATCCTGCTGAAATGGAGCCTGCGCAAGGCAGTGGAGAAGACGTGGCCTCGAGAAACCTGAAGACCCCGGAGAAGAACTCCTGCCCGGCCGGGACAGAGCGGTAACCTGCTAAACACTGAAACCCACAGGTCCTCCGGATTAATAGACGAATGAGAAACGTGATATTGTTGAGCGTAGCCACCTATCTGGCCGCTTCAATTAATTTTTCCATTATACTGTTTAAGTTACTTGGAAAAGGCGATCCCAGGGACCAGTACAGCGGCAACGCCGGGACCACCAACGTCTCCCGGCAGGTCGGCAAATTTTGGGGTCTGGTGATCCTCGTACTGGATATGGGACGTGCCGGAACCATCGCTCAAATCGGGGTTTGGTTTTTGCCTGGTCCATTAGTCCCCCTCTTAGGATTTGTCCTCGTGGCTGGGAACCAAAAGCCCTTGTTTCACGGGTTCCGAGGCGGTAAGGGGGTTGCCAGCTTTCTTGGATTTACTATCTTCATCTCTCCTGTTTTGGCCGGAGTTTCTTGTTTGGCTTGGCTCTTAGCCTATGGACTTTTTCGTCAGCCCTTTATCGGGTCTTTTTTTATGATCGCGGTTTTGGGATTGGGAACCATGATCCATTTCTCCTGGGCCTGGCCTGTGATGATCGGTACAGGTTTAACCATGGCCTTAATCCTTAAAGCCCACAAACCTAATCTTGTGGCTTATCGAATAAAAATGAACAAAAAAAAACTCCCTTGAAAATGGATATTTTCGTAGGAAACACCAATATCATCTCATCACTTGGCTTTTCCACTTCCGGGCACTGTCGGCGCATAAAGGCCGGACAAACCGGGGTCCGCATCCATTCTTGCGGGAATCCCGGATCCCTTTCCGTTCCCCTGTCTCTTATCGATACCCGGCAACTCGCGCAACGTTTCCAGGTATCTCTTGACCGGGATCGCCTCGGTCTTCATCCGGGTCCCTTCACCCGTCTGGAAAAGATGCACATTTTATCGATTTCAGAGGCCTTGAAAGACTCCGGAATAAACATAAGGGATTCCCGAACCCTCCTGGTTCTGTCGACAACCAAGGGCAACATCGATCTCCTGGAGAAGAACCGCTATCCGGAAATCGGTCCGGAACGCCTTTATCTATGGAAATTAGCCGAGGTCCTTCGGACTTTCTTCGGCAATCCGAACAAACCCCTGGTGGTTTCGAATGCCTGCATCTCCGGTGTGCTGGCCCTTATCACCGGTTCGCGGCTTATCCAGGCCGGTCGGTTTGACCATGTCATTGTCACCGGAGGCGACCTGGTAACGGAATTCGTGGTCTCCGGTTTTCAGTCCTTTCGAGCCCTCAGCCCCAAGCCTTGCAAGCCTTTTGATCTCTCCCGGGATGGGCTGTCTCTCGGTGAAGGCTGCGCCACGGTAGCGCTGAGCCGGGACCCTTCTGCCGATGGTTTGTCCGAGAAAATCATCGTGGCCGGGGGGGCTTCCAGCAACGACGCCCATCACATTTCCGGGCCTTCCCGCACCGGCGAAGGGCTTGTGCTGGCCATCCGCGGGGCCTTAAACGAAGCGGCCCTGACCCCTTCGGACATCGATTACCTTTCCGCCCACGGAACAGCCACCGAGTACAATGATGAGATGGAAGCCAGGGCCTTTTCACGGTCAGGCCTGGAATCGGTGCCCGTCAACAGTTTCAAGGGTTATTTCGGACATACCCTCGGAGCAGCCGGGGTCATCGAATCGGCCCTGGCCATTGAGTCCCTGCGGAAAAACGAACTCTTCCGGTCGGCTGGGTTTGAGACCCCCGGGACTTCCCAAAGACTCAATGTCCTGACCGATCATGGGACCAAAGAAGTGGGGTGTTGTCTAAAAACAGCCTCAGGTTTCGGGGGCTGCAATGGGGCGATCGTTTTCAAAAAGATGTGATTTAATATGGAATTAGGGATTACCAGAACTATCCGGCTTCAAAACGGCCGGGTCATTCTCGACGGAATCGTCGAGTATTCGGCGGATGCAAACTCGGCCGCCGCGGTCCTTCGTTCTGTCTACCGTCACTACGGCATCAGCTACCCAAAATTTTTTAAAATGGACAACCTCTGCCGGTTGTGTTTTCTAAGCGCCGAGATCCTGCTTCAAGGGACGGATATCCTCCGGAACTATCCCGGCGAAGAAATCGGGATCATCCTTAGTAATGCCAGTTCCTCCCTGGACTCTGACGAGAAACATCAGGAATCGATCCGCGACGCGAACCACTATTTCCCGAGTCCCTCCGTCTTCGTCTACACCCTTCCCAATATCATGGTTGGCGAGATCGCTATCCGGCATAAAATAAAGGGTGAAAATGCCGTACTGATCTTTGAACAATTTGATCCATTCTTTATCTTTCAGTATGTTTCTGAATTATTTCGTAACCAAAGGGTCCATTGCTGCCTCGCGGGCTGGATCGAATGTTATGGAAATAGTTATCGATCTTTATTGTTCGTTGTTGAACAGATAGACCGGATAAAGAGATTGAATAAATTTCAGGAATGGTTTATCTTTGACCCCTCGAACTTGGAAAAATGTTTTGTAGAAGGAAAATCATTATGATGGAAGATCTGATTCTCAAACTAAAGGAAGAAATTATCGATATCCTGAACCTGGGAGACCTCACCCCGGAAGATATAAGCCCGGAAGATCCTCTTTTCGGAGACGGGTTGGGGCTGGATTCCATCGATGCCCTGGAGATCATGGTGTTATTAGAGAAAAATTATGGTCTTACGATTGAAGACCCCAAGGCAGAGGGGCCCAAGATATTCTATTCTCTCCGAACTCTCGCTGAATTTATACAGGAACAGCAAAAGAAATAACCGCAAGGTTTTTGGCCGATGAAATTCAAGCTGATCTACCCGAAATGGAAAAAGCTCAAAAACCAGACGGAGTTCCATCTCCCTCCCCACGGGCCGGTCGTTTTTGCCGCCACCCTGCCCGAAGATGTCGAAATCGCATTTGTGGACGAGAATCTGGAGACGATTGATTTTCGAGACCCGGCCGACCTGGTCGGCATTTCCATATTGCTCACCAGTCAGGTAAAGCGGGGATGGGAAATCGCCGATGAATACCGCAAACGAGGCATTCCGGTCATCTGCGGCGGCATCGGGACCATGCTTCACGCCCAGGAGACCTCGCACCACGCCGATGCCGTCTTCCTTGGGGAATCGGAAGGACGTATGGAACAGGTCCTGGATGATTTCCGGAATAACCGGCTTCGCCGGGTTTACGACTTTCTGACCGACTTCCCGCCCATCGCCACCGTCGGCCCGGCCCGGCGAGACATCCTGAAACGGGATCTCTACAACTACAAAGGCATTCAAATGGTCGACTTGGTCCATGCCTCCCGGGGTTGCCGGTTTAACTGTTACCCCTGCTGTGTCAGCTTCCTCGGGGGACGGCATTTCCGACCCCGTCCCATCGACAAGGTCGTGGAAGAGCTGGCGGCCATCGACAACAACCGTCTTTTCATCGTGGACAATACCCTGGCCCAGGATAAGGAATGGGAAAAACAGCTCTTCCGGGAGATGATCCCCTTGAAAAAAAAATGGTGCTGCCATCCCATTGAGGACGATGATGAGGTCCTTGATCTGGCGGCCCAGGCCGGGGCCTGGTATGTCTATCAGGCGGTCTTCGACACCTCCGACCTCATCCGCAAACGAATTAGAAAATACCACGACTTCGGGATCGGCGTGGAGGGGACCATCCTCCTGGGGTTGGACCACCAAACCGATGACGATATCCTCCGACTGACCGATTTTCTGCTCGAGATAGGGCTGGACCTGGCCGAGTTCACGGTCCTGACTCCCTTCCCCCATTCGCGGGCCTTCACCGACCTCCACCAGGCGGGACGGATACTGTCTTATGATTGGAACGACTATACCTGCGACAGGGTCATCTTTCAGCCCAAGCACATGAGCCCGCAGCGTCTTCAGGAACTGCACGACCGGGCCTGGAAGACTTTTTACCAGGAAAAAAATCAGTCTTTTCGCATGTTCGAGCTGTTCAAACAGGTCATCGCCAAGGAAATGGCCGATGGCACCTTTCGGCGCTGGCGGCCCACGAGAGAACGAAAATTCGGGCGGGTCGAAAGATAACGGAAGAGACCCGGTTTGAGTAATCAAGGAGATGACCCTGCATAGCCCGCGCTTCCCCTGGCCCCTGGTCATGGTCGTTATCATCGGCCTGGGACTCCTTTTTCTCATCGGGCGATACCGACTGGCGATCGATACGGACATTGTTGCCGCCCTTCCCCAGAATGACCCGGTCGTCGCCGACGGCCGTTATGTCATTTCCCACCACCCCATCCAGGAAAGGATAGTTATCGATCTGGGCCACCGGGGCACCGACCCCGAGTTTCTCATCAGCGGCGGAGAGTTGGTGGAGAAAGTCTTGGGAGAAAGCGGCCTTTTTAAGACCGTGGGGTTACGCCAATATGAAAAACTCTTCCCCGACCTGATTGCCCATGTGGCAGGCCATCTCCCCATCCTGTTCAGCGAGCAGGACCTCCAGGAGCAGGTTGGGCCTCTCCTCTCTTCTGAAAATATTCGTCGGACCTTGACCAATACCTACTCAACCCTGACCAGCCTGGAAGGGATCGGCCAGGCTTCCCTTATCGCCCGGGACCCTCTCGAATTTCGAAATATTGTCCTTAAGCGGTTATCCCTGCTCGGGTCTTCCCAGAATGTTGTCATGATCAAGGGACAGCTTCTATCAGCGGACAAAAGACATCTCCTCATCATAGCCGAGCCCCTCACCTCAGGTTATGATACCGCTTTTTCGCGGAAGGTCACTGCCCTTATAGAGGATATCAGCCTGCGGCTGAATCGGCAATCTTCCGGCCCTGATTCTTTTATCCTGACACCGGTAGGGGCCTATCGGGCCGCCCTGGATAACGAGACGGCAGCCAAAAAGGACACCCAACGAGCCCTTCTCGTTTCCACAATAGTCATTGCCCTGCTGCTTCTATTGGGTTTTCCGCGGCCCTGGATCGGTCTGTTGGCCCTCCTTCCGGCCTTTGGGGGGACAATAATCGCTTTATTCGTTTATTCCTTATTCCAAAAATCCATTTCCATTCTGGCTATCGGGTTCGGCGGCGCGATTATTTCATTTACCGTCGATTACGGCATTGCCTACCTCCTGTTTCTCGACCGTCCTTATGAAACCCAGGGTATGAAGGTGACCAAGGAGGTCTGGCCCCTTGGCCTGCTGGCTATGTTAACGACCGCCATCAGCTTCGCCTTTCTTTTCCTGGCTGGTTTCCCGGCCCTCTCTCAGCTTGGTGTGTTTGCCGCCCTGGGGGTCGTTTTCACCTATATTTTGGTCCACGCCGTCTACCCCTTTCTCTTTCCGAAGGTACTGCCGGCCAAGCGCCAGGGCATCCTTCCTCTACAGAGGCTGTCCGATCGATTGGTCCGGGGAAAGAAGAAGACGGTCTGGGCCGTTGGTCTTTTTGGGGTGGTGATGCTTTTTTTCGCCAGGCCCGATTTTCGGGTGGACCTTCAATCCCTGAATACCGTAGGTGACCCGACCCTGGCCGCCGAAAAGCTGATCGAAGGCGTCTGGGGCAATGTCCTCAACCGGGTATTTCTGGCTGTCGAAGGTAGGACCATGGCCGAACTCCAGGAGAAAGAGGACCGACTGGCCGACCTTTTAGAAGCGGAGACGGCCAAAGGGACTATAGCCCCGGCCTTTTCTCCCGCGATGCTCTTTCCCGGGGAACTACGGGCCAGGCGGAATTTCCAGGCCTGGCAGTCCTTCTGGACCAAGGAGCGCATCACCGGGCTGCGGCAGGAGATTGAATCCCTGGCGCCAAAACTAGGTTTTACTCCTGGGGCCTTTGCCCCTTTCTTGGCGACCCTTAAGGAAAAAACAGTCCCCGCTCCCCCGATCCCAGAGGCCTGCTTCCCCTTTCTGGGCATCGTAAAACAGCAGGGAAAAAACTGGGCCCATTACGCTACTATCCAACCAGGCTCGGCCTATCAAGGGGCCGTCTTTTATAAGACCCTGACTACCAAGGACCTGGCCAAGGTTTTTGATCCCCTCCTGTTTAGCGATCATTTGGGGGAGATGATCCTGAAGGGGTTTTCCCGTGTGGTATTGATCGTGGGGGTAACAACCTTCCTGGTCTCTCTCCTTTATCTTCTTAGCTGGCGATTGACCTTTATTGCCCTGATGCCGACCTTGTTCTCCCTGGTCTGTACCATCGGGACCCTCCGTCTCTTAAAACAGCCCCTCGGCATTCCCGTCATCATGGCCGCGGCCGTGGTCATCGGCATGGGTACGGATTATGCCCTTTACCTGGTCCGGGCCTTTCAACGGTATGGGGATGAGCACCACCCCTCTGTGGGTCTGATCCGTCTGTCCGTATTCTTGTCTTTTGCCACGACCTTTATCGGCTTCGGGGTCCTGGCCTTTTCAAGCCATGTCCTCTTAAAAAACGCCGGGCTGGTCCTGGCCCTGGGTATCGGGTATTCCTACCTGGGAACCGTTGCCTTTGTTCCGCCTTTAGTAAAAAATATCCGCCAAAGACCGACGGGTAGAGGATATTGAGACCATGATGATTTCTGCGGGTTTCGCTGTGATCCCGGCAGAGTCTTCTGTAAATCGCCGGAGGGATCGGTGGATTATTGCCGAGGCGGGATAAAATTGATTTAGAACGGCCGGGCAGGGTATTTTCTCCGTGGGGCCTCAGGTTTTTCGGCCCGAAGCCTTCTCCACCATCTTATGCAGGCCCCATCTCAGCAGGATGTCGCCATATTTAAGGCAATCTCGTCCAGTCAGAAATATCCCTAACAAAAATACCAAATGAGAAAATCCATAAAAAGCAGGGCCTATAATCAATAATGCCGGGTCCCGGAAATAGCCGGACAAAACAGTAAACAGCCCCACCATTGGCCATCCCAGGACATAACTAAACAGCATCAACGCTAAACCAAAAATAAATTTAGGAGAGGGTCTGGCCTTGAAGACATCCAAGGATACCGGTTCCTTTAGTGCCCGCTGGACATAGGGACTGGCGGCCAATTTTGAGGCAAAAGGTCGCAATAAGCACCGCCAGCCGCTCCCGGAGGCAAAACAACCCTGAAGGAATAAAAAAATTTCCTTCCTGTTACCTTCCTCCGGTGTCTGATAGGCCCTTTTCCCAATGAGTCGTTCCGGATCAGCGAAACCGAAACCCCTGGCTTTGATCTTGTTCACCAGTTCATCAACCAAGCCTGCCCAATCCGCCGGGGTTCGCCCTTTATCGTGGAGGAGAATGATGCTTCCAGGTCGTATTTTTTTGAGGACCCTTTTTAAGACCTTATCGGCCTTCGTCCCGATATCGAAAGGCCGGACATCCCAGCCTACCACCGACAGGCCCTGTTTCTTCAGCGCTTTCCTGAGATGCGGATTGGTCAGGCCTATGGGAGGGCGAAAATAGGCCGGCACCTTGCCGATCACCGCCGCAATGGTTTCCTGGGCCATTTGTATTTCTCGATTCAGTGGCTTGGATATCAGGAAGTTGGTATACCAGTTGTGTCGGTAGGTATGGTTTCCGATAAGATGACCGTCTTGGTCTATCTGTCTGATCATTTCGGGATGCACTTTGATCTTTGTTCCAATGGGAAAAAAAACGGCCTTGATTTTGTTCCGTTTCAAGATCTCCAGAAGAGCTGGCGTACTCTCCCTGCCCGGCCCGTCATCAAAGGTTAGCGCTACAAGTTTCTCTGTTGAATCTCCCCTGCAGATGGCAGTAACAAAAAAATTGAGTTTTAATAGGGCCACTCCAAAAATGCAGATGAGTATATATCCGGTCCATAACAGCCCGAGAGCAATCCAGCGAAAAGGGTCTCCAAGACTTAAGCTCAGCCCCACTGTGGTGATGACCAACAGGATGGTTGTAGTCTGAAAGCCGCTCACAAAGTCCTAACCCGGACAAGCCGGAACCAAAAGCTTACCACGAAGACACGAAGGCACGAAGAAATGCATAAAGCTTTCATGTTTGTTTAACCCTCATGAAATTAAGACCTTCTTTATGTCTTAGTGTCTTAGTGGTAAAAAATTTCTTGCCATTTTGAGAAGAATTTGACCCATTAGTTACTAATTGATCGTCTTGATCTTTTTCTTAGGTTCAAATCGGGCCTTGGCCGCCAGAAAGTCAGGCAGGTTCTTGAACATATGCCAGAGAGAATGACGGTGCTGCCAGAACCGTTTCCTAAACTTCCGGCGCCATTCTTTATTGGTATAGAATCGCTTGACATGCTCATTGTACATCTGGTCCAGAATTTCTTTTGAACCAATCGTTTTGGGGATAAAGACAAAATTAATACAATTCATCTGGCTCCAATCTTCTTCAAATGCGCCTTCATCCCTGATCGTCTCCCACAAAGGAGCGCCGGGGAATGGGGTAAATTTAGACATATTCATATCATCCAGGCCCAGGGACATGACAAAATCGCTGGTCCGGCGAATGGACTCTTGCGTTTCCCCGGGGAGCCCCATCATGAATAAGCCCTTGGCCCTTAGACCCGCTGACTGAATGCGGGTAACGGTATCTTTCACTTTTTCCACAGTCACACCTGCTTTGTGTTTAGCCAGCATACCCGGGTCGGCCGATTCAATGCCCAGTGACACCATGAGACAGCCGGCTTCCTTCAGCATCTTTAAAAGCTTATCCGAGGCATACCCCACGCGCACCGCACAGTTAAACTGAATATCGATGGGATTATTCCTGAGCATACAGCATAATTCAACAATCCGCTTTTCATCAGTGGTGAATAAATCGTCATAAATATTCACATGACGGACGCCAAATTTCTCATTCAAAACCTTAAAATGGTCATAAACATATTTAGCTGAATTATACCGGAATCCCTTCTTATAAACTGAACGGTCGCAGTAAGAGCACTGGAACAGACAACCGCGGCTGGTGACCATAGACGTTCCCGGAAATTGAGCGTAGCTAAACAGAGGGAGGTTATAACCTTTTGGAAAGCCTTTGAGTTTTTCATAAGCTGGAAAAGGAAGGTTGTCCAGATCTTCAATGGGTGAGCGCGGCCCGTTATCAATCATTTCATCGCCTTTGCGCCAGACGATTCCTCTGACCTGCGCGGGATCGACACCCGAAGCCAGTTCAGCCAGGGTAATTTCTCCCTCGCCCCTCACCATATAATCAAAAGCCGGATAATCTTTTAAAAGCCGAGGTCCTAAAGCGGAACTGTGTACGCCTCCGCAAATGGTCACCGGCGCTGGAACGGCTTGTTTGAGTGCGGCGGCCATATTGGCTGAATCCGGAAAAGAGGATGTGGTGGCCGAAAATCCCACCAACTCAGCCTTATAACTCAAGATTTCTTGAATATTGGTTTTGAAATCCGATGAGGCCTGAGGACCCAGACAGTCATGGACAAAAACCTCATGACCTTCTTTTTCCAGCCAGGCGGCAATGGACAAAAGGCCATGAGGAATCATACGGTTTGCTGAAGCGATAACATCTTTAGACCCTTTAAACCAGTTCGAGCCTCTTGGATGCACCAGAACAATACGGCGCTTTATCATATTTCCCATCTTTTCCAGCTTATTACAAGGCATTAAGCCACCGGGGCGGACGCAAGCGACCCTGGGAGACATCCTGCATCTGAATGCCCCGGATTTCTTCACAGAGGGTATTCTTTAAATCAAAAATCAGAGCATCAAATATCAAGGGCATCTCATTAACGGTCACCGGAATAACCCGGCCCATATAGCGGCCGCCATTTTTTGTTTTTTGGTGAATGGTTCTTTTTTCAAAACCTGTCGGAAAGGGAACGATGCCGTTGAATCGTTGCCCCCAAACGCAGGCCAAATGAAAGGCGGCATCGAGCGGAAAAGGAGAGCCGAGCAGGGACTCATCGGCCTGATGATCTCCGCCGGAGAGAACCGCCCAGGCCCCCGGGCGGGAAACTGATGCCGGACCAATAATATTTTGATAAGCAGGGCCGAAAGGAATCAGCTCACTATAAATGGATTCGACCGGTATGGTCCTATCCGGATTTTCCGGGGATTCCCATTGGGGGGAAACGCCTTTACAGGATCCGGTTAATAAAAACTCCGCCCGGGCATGCTCCAGATGACGTCCGATCCCTCCACTTTTAGACCTGACCTGCGTCAACAGTTTGGCGCTGACCCGGTCCGCTTGATCCTGTTCAAAGTCCACCAGGGCCATTACCTGACGCGTTTCAGGCGGTATTACTAAAAAACGGGAAAATCGAGCCCTGGTCAGGCACCTCATGTCGGCCTGAGGAAAATTCCGATTCACAGCCGCGGCCAGGGTGATCAGGGCTTCCACGGCCGGGAAAAGGCATCTTCCTTCCATATGGTGATCAAACAGATAGGAATTAATTTCGATTGGCCAGGGAGTGCGCATTGGGGATCTACCTGGGGAATGTCTTCCAAAGCTGGACCGTCTTGGTATCCACGGCCACGGGAGTGCCGGTTGAATTCAAAGCGCAGTGTTTCGTAAATCCCATGCAAATGATCTGTCCTTTTTCGGCATGGGTGATCAGATAGTCAAACTGCAGGCGCACCCGCTCCAACTGGGTCGGTCGGGTCTGGATGTGCATCAGATCATCGTAGACCAGGGGATGATAATAGGTAACGCCCATATCGATAATGGGATAGACAAAGCCGCTTTTTTCGATTTCCTTATAAGGGTAAGTCGCATCGCGCATCAAAGAGGTCCGTCCGAATTCGAAATAGCGCAGGTAATTGGAATGATACACCATCCCCGACCGATCCGTGTCGGCATACAGGGTGCGATAGGTTGTACGGTGCCAGATCAACCCGGTGGTCTGGTCCCGGACATAACGGGGATCATTATTGAAAGGTTCCGGCCGGAAGGGTTTGGGACGCAACTCACACCCCCCTGAAAATCACACAGCAGTTGGTCCCGCCAAAACCAAAGGCATTGGAAAGGGCAATCTCAACCTTCTTTTTCCGGAGGACATTGGGCACCACATCGATATCCGGAAAATCGGGGTCGGGAAGATGATTGATGGTCGGCAAAATGAGCCCTTTCCCCATGGCCTCGATGGTCAAAGCGGCTTCAATGGCCGCCGTGGCCCCCAGGGTGTGTCCCAACTGGGATTTATTGGAAGAAACCGGGATTTTTTCGATTGTTTTACCAAAGACCTCCCTCAGACACTTTATTTCCGTACGGTCCCCCTTGGGGGTGGAAGTGCCGTGGGCATTGATATAGTGGATGTCTGCTGGTTGCAGGCCGGCGTCTTCGATGGTTTCCCGGATGGCCCGGACTATGGTTACCGGATTGGGGCTGGTGTAATGATAAGCATCCGAACTCCAGCCGACCCCCAAAACTTCGGCCCTGGCCTTTAGGCCGTAAGCCTTGATCAGTTCTTCGGCCGCCAGGACCACCACGCCGGCCCCTTCCGAGAGAACAAAGCCTTTGCGGTCGCCGCTGAAAGGACGGGAAGCCTGGGCCGGGTCCGCATAAGCGCGGTCTTCGGGATGCACCTTGATGGTGGCGTTCATATTGGCAAAACCGTGGATCAATTCCGGCAAAATTGGGGCGTCGACGCCACCGGCCAGGACAAAATCGCAATCCCCATCCCGGATCAATCTGGCCCCGAGACCGATGGCATGGTTGCCCGAGGCACAGGCGCCCTGAGGTGAAAAAATCGGTCCGGTAAATTTCAGGAGCATCCCGGCCTTTCCGGAAGGCACATTGGCGCACAAATTAGGCAGCAGATAAGGGCTTACCCGAAGCGGGCCCCGGTCTTTCAAGTCGTGCATGGCCAGGCGAAAGGCATCCGGACCGTTTAAAGCCGAACCGATGAGGCAGGCCATCCGCGGGGCAATCCGGTCATCTATGGTAATCCCTGAATTTTCCAGGGCCTCCTGGCAAACCGCCATGGTCAGGATGATAAAAGCGGCATTCCAATTGTAGATTTCTTTGGCATCGATAAAGTCAAGATCCAAAGGATTCCAGTCCGGGATCTCACCGACAATGTCGCAAGCGGATTCCACCTGACAACGGGTCACCTTCCGGAAACCGGCCTCTCCCCGGATGGCCCGCTTCCAGGTCTTTTCAAAGGTGCTCCCCAGGGGGGTGGCCGTCCCGTAACCGACGACAAATACTTTTCTATTTTTGGGTGGCTTCATGTGTTCCCGCTCATCCTTATATCAGCCGGCGTAAAATCAGAGAGGCATTACATCCGCCGAAACCAAAGGCATTTTTCAAAACAAATTCCCCCTTGAACTTCCTGGCCCCCTCGGCCACACAATCGATTTCAATGGCCGGGTCGGGATTGTAATTAATGGTAGGCAGCAGGGTCTCCCGGAGCAATCCTTCTATGGCGAAGATAGCCTCGATGGCGCTGGAAGCCCCCATGGCATGGCCCAACTGGGATTTATTGGCCGATACCGGCGGCAGGGTTTTGCCGAAGACCTGGCGCAGAGCATCGGCCTCCACTTTATCGCCCACCTTAGTGGAGGTGGCGTGGGCATTAACGGCATCGATATCCGAGGGCTGCAAGCCGGCATTGTCAACGGCTTGCCCGATACACCTTTGGACCGTCTGCAAATTGGGAGAGACAAAGTGGGCGGCATCCGAGGTCATTCCATAACCGGCCATTTCAATCGGTGCTTTGAGCCCGTAGGTTTTAGCAAATTCGGCCGTGGTCAAAATAAGGCATCCGGCCCCTTCGGAAACGACAAAGCCCCTTCTGTGGGCTGAAAAAGGCCGGCTGGTTTTTTCCGGCGCCTCCTGGGGCTGGCCTTCTTTGGGACGGTAGGCCCCGTTCATGGTAGCAAATCCGGCGACGATCGGTTCAACCAAAGGGAAATCAACGGCCCCTGCGATAACCACATCGGCCAGACCTCGTTGCAGGAGGAGTTCACCCATGATCAGGGAATGGATTCCAGTGGCACAAGCCGTAATCGTGGAACAGATGGGCCCGGTAGCGCCGGTGAGTACGGAGACCCGGCCACCGACCATATTAATGCAGGAATTGGGATTGGTAAAGGGATGGGGCATTTTCCTTTCGGATACCATCAGTCGGTCGGCTTGTAAAACCGCATCCAGCCCGCCCACGGCGGTGCTGAAGGTGACCGCCACCCGCGGGGCGATTTCGGGCGTAATCTCGATACCGCTTTTAAGCAGGGCCCGGTGCACCACCAGCAGGGCATACGGGAAAATGGGAGATGACCAATGGACCATTTCCCTGGGCCGTAAAAAGGGATAAGGATTCGGATCGATGGGTGCCACCTCACCGGCCACCCGGACCGGGAAATCGGGGCTCAGGGGAAATCGGGACAATGGTCCGATACCGGACTCCCCCCGGACGGCCCGTTCCCACTGGACTTCCCAATCAAGACCTAAAGGAGAAACGGCATCATACCCTATAATGACGGCTTTTTTTGAAATCATATGGGGTTCCCTGATGAAAGTTTATGACGGTGCCGACAAAGGCAGGTTGCTGAGGCTCCTTGGCGTTCACCAGGGAATAAAGCGATAAAGCTTGGCAAACATTTCATAAACTTCGATCCAGTTTTGTAAGTCTTGGGGCGACCGGATGTGTTCCCGCTTATTGACCATGACCCAGCTCATGTGCGCTGCGCCATCCTTGCAGGTAGTGCAATCCCGTGTGGCCGAAGTGCAGCAGCGATGGACGGTCTTTAAATCGGAAGCCCAGCGGACGAAATGGATCAAGCGACGAGGTTGGGGGCTTCGATGGTCCAGGGATTCGGTCACGGAAGGGCATTCCTCCCAGCCAAAGGGCCGCCCCATCATCCTTCCTGTGGTGATGATCTTATGATAATACTTACTGGAAATGATCGTCCGGGGGTATTGATCCAACAGCTCATCCATTTCCTGGCGCAGTTCCTCCAACTCCCTTTCCTTCCAGTAAAAGCCTTCCGCGCCTTCGTCATTGGATAACAACTGGAAATGGACCTTCAGACCCGCGTCGGCAATTCTTTTAACAGTGGCTTCAACCTTCCCCACTTGCCGCGGCGTAATGGTGTACAGATAATAGGTATAATCGTCTCCGGCATAATGCGTACTCGATATAGCAAAGGTGTCGCGGCCGCGAAGGATCTTTTCGTCTTCGGCGCTGCCCCAGAGCGAAATACCGACCATCAGGTCGGGAAACTTATCGCGGGGGATTTTAATCAAGCCGTTGGTGGCGCAATACGTCGGAAGACGTTTATAAAAAGCCTCGACCCGATCCAGGGTAAGGGTCGGTTCGCCCCCAATCAGTATGGCCAGATTTACGCCCCGTTCCTTTTCGCGGTCGATAAACGCTTCCCACTTCGTGAGGTCCATTTCTTCCGGGGCGGCCTGGTGTTGGTTGGAAGAAAAGAAAAAGCAGCCCTGACAGCGCAAATTGCACCGGTTGGTGACATCGTATATGGAACTGCGGATGTTCAGATTGGTGATCCGTCTGTATCGGTCATGCCATTCGTGATCCAGCAATGAACTTACGGTCTTCATGAAGTTTTTCTTTTACAGGGTCCGTTTATTTTTATTTTTTCCGCCTTAAATTAGGACGCCGATTTTCGCCGATACCCGCAGATAACTCTCTTTATATTCAAAATCCTGGCAATCTGCGTTCATCTGCGTCCAAAAAGGAATTTCCTATACTATCAAGCTAAGTCCCCGGGGGGCTCACCGGCTCCGCGCAAAGATTCTCCCCTTTTGGATAGCCCATCACCCAGACCGCCAAATAGGTGTCCACATAATCCAGCCAGGATTTAAACGTGGCCGATTCCTGGGCATGGCGGAAAAGGCGGGCGGTGACGACCGCCGAACCGGAAGCATAATGACGGCAGTCGGCGCAGTCGGTGTCCGGCACGCAACAGGCCGCCGAACGGTCCCAGTTTAAATCCGCCCGGTATTGCCGAAAAGACCGTCCCAGCCCCAGGTCCTGGGAGCGGTTCTGACGGGGATACAGACAGGTGTAAAGATCATGCAAGCTGCTTTTATGCGTATGGGCCATGGCATTATAAGCCGAGAAAAGCACATTTTGGGGATAGTGCTCCAAAAGGGCCATCATGGCGGCTTGAACGCGCTTAAGCGATTCTTCGTCATGGCGCAGCGGTCCGGCATACCCTACCGGAGAAGAAAACACATTAAAGGTCAATCGGCAGTCTTCGGCAACCAGCCCCCCGGCAACTTCCCGGACTTCATCGATATTATTTCGGGTAAAGGTATAGACAAAAACGGCCCGGGGGTCATTGCGATAATTATCAATTTGTTTTATTAAAAGGTCCTTGGCCTTGCGCACCCGGAAGCTGGTCTCATCATTGCCCCAGACGGAAATGTGGATCTTGTAACCCACGGATTCCGGAATTTTTTTTAAGCCGTTGGTGGCAATGCTCCCCAAGGGGATTTCCTGAAAACAAACCTCCAACCGCTCCGGCACGAGCGACGGTTCGGCCCCGGCCAGGACGACGTAGGTGATGCCCCGTTTTTTCTCGTCTCTCATCAGTTGCCGCCAGGCCTCGACCGAGCTGTTTTCCACGGCGAATTGTTTTTCACCTTCATAATAATAGCAGCCGTCACAACGGAGATTGCAGCGGTTGCTCATGTCGTAGGTGGATTCCCGGAGAAAAAAATATTTCCGGACTTTTTCCCACCGCTGCCTCACTTCCGGCTGGGCGAGAAGTTCGGAAAATTTCGGTTTGCCTTGATCAAGGGATGCCGTATGGGTAAGGGTCATAAATGCGTTCCTCCCCGTTAATTGGCCAAGGGCCAACACCGGGATTGAGCTGTTGGAAGATTAACTCCGGGCGGCCATTTTTTCTTCAACATATTCGGCGATCAGGCGAATGGTCTTCAATTTGGGATAATCATCTTCGTCGATTACAATTTTGTACTCATCCTGCAATACCAAGGCTACCGTAGCCAAGTCCATACTATCAATCCCAAGTTCGTCAATCAGGTCCATATCGGGATTGAATGTCTCTACCGTAACGTCTTCCAGCTTGAGTTCAAAAATAATGACTTGGGTTACTCTTTCAATAATGCCTTCTATCTCATCGCGTTTAGGCATCATTAGCCTCCTTATTTTATTATTGGTTCTTCTTTATAGGGATCGGCAGGGAATCGCCTGGTTTTAATTATTATCTTAGGTGGGCTTCTTTTAATTGAGGAGGATTATAAGATGGAAAGGAAACCGGGGTCAAGGGAAAACAAGCAAATTGTTTATTTTATATTGACAATGCCAATGGTTATAGATAGGATTTATTTCTTTTTATCCTGAATTAAAAATTTAGGGAATTTTCTATAAATAATGAAAACGACGGAAAATCAGAGAGTTAGTTTTGGGCAGCTTTGACGCTTTGATGTAGTTCACCGCTTGGGAATTCGGGACAGGTCTTTCTGTAAACAATAAAATTTCAAAGATCCGACCTGTCCAGATGATGGCAAACTACGTGCCATAGAATTTGAAACCCGATGTCTACCTTCCCGGATGATTGGTTACCTCTTGAGAAACCCTGGATTACCCCTGAAGGGCGGTGGGAATCCAGGGCGCGATTCGAACCCTTCTCGGGGTGGTTCTCTGGGCACTTCGAAAAAACCCCCTTGGTACCCGGGGTGGCCCTCCTGGCCTTGGCGTCTGAAATGGTGAAAAGGCAAGCCGTTGAAAACGAAAGGCTTCTTGAGGTTTTCGGTTTTTCCAGAGTAAGGTTTAAACTGGTGGTTCTTCCGGATGAAGAACTATGTATTTCTGTAGCTGCCATGCCAAGCGATTCTGAGGCCAAATTGGATTTTGAGATAACCTGTCAGGGCAAACTCGTTGTCCAGGGGTATTTGAAAGTCAAAGAAGAAGGGACCGGCTAAGACGGGATGGAACAACCCCTTAATGCCGGAGATCTATTAGTCTTGAGACAAGCGATCCAGGTTCGTTGAGAGGTGTTATGAAGGCATCCTTTCTCAAGATGCTGAAAAAGATATCCCTTTTTTTGAGCTCCTGGCCTGTCCGATTCTTTGCCTGGTGGATTGCCACCGGATACTTTCTGTTTTATCCCTCCAAAAGGCGATCGAGTATCCGCCTTTATCAGGGGATTTTTCCTGATAGAAGGGCCTGGTACTATCTTTTTTGTGCCTGGCGTCAGTTCCACTCCTTCGCCGCTACCTTTGGGGACCGGATCGATTTCGGCGGGAAGAAAAAGGGTTCTATTTCAACCCAAGGAAGTGAAGGAGTACTCGAAGCCGCCCGAAGCGGCCGGGGAGGGATAATCCTAATGTCTCACCTGGGTAGTTTTGAGATTGCGGCGCGAGGTTTCCAGGAGGTTGGACTTAAGCATCTCATGATCATGGGAGAAAAAGAGGCCAAACAAGTGGCCCGTGATCAGCGTGAAGCCCTCAAGGCCCGGGGGATCACCATTCTGGTTGCTACAGGAAAGGATGATTCACTTTTAGACGGATTGGAGGCGATTAAGTTTATCCGGGAAGGGGGAATCGTGTCCTTGGCCGGTGATTTGGTTTGGACCCAGCAACGATCCCTGCTGCCGGTGAGGTTCTTTGACCGGGAAGTGGCCCTGCCCTCAGGCCCCCATCTTCTGGCCCTGGTCTCGGGGGCACCCCTCTTCATTCTGTTTACCTTTCGGGACATGAGGGGAGGGCAGCGGGTCATCATCTCTCCTCCTCTGGAGGTCAAGGCCCTCTCCCGTACGGAACGAAAAATAGCCCTTCAAGGTAGCGCTCAGATTTATGCCGCCGCCCTGGAAGAGATGGTCCGGCAACACCCTTTTCAGTGGTATATCTTTGAGCCTTTCTTTCGACCTCCTGCCGGGCCACGGGGAAGTTTAAGCCCGGCCTTGAGACCCCGATCTCGGGAAACGATGGAAGGCATCTAACCCATGAAGGTTCTCCTGATTTCAGCCAATACGGTTAGGGTCCCCTACTTCGTATATCCCTTGGGGCTTGAATATGTGGCCGGCGCCATATCAAAGCGACACACCGTTAAGATCATTGACACCAACATCGTCAGGGAAGTCGAGAGGCTTAAAAAAATCATTTTGGACTTTACCCCTCACCTGATTGGTATCTCGCTCCGCAACATTGACAATGTGGAAGTAACGAATACCCGGAGTTTTTTAAAAAAATATCAGGATCTGGTCGATACCATCCGGGAACATTCCCGGGCACCCATCGTCCTCGGCGGAAGCGGATTCACCATTTTCCCCGGAAAAATTATGGACCTCTTGAAGGCGGACTACGGAATTGTCGGTGAAGGAGAACGGTTGTCTCTTCTTCTTGATGCCCTTGAATCAGGAGAAAGGGTTTCCGACCTTCCGGGCATTGTTTCCGGGGACACCCCAGAAGCCTTTCCTCCCCCTTGGGAAATCCCTTTTAAGAGAGCCAGGGCATCCGACGAGATGACCCAATTTTACATAACCCACGGCGGCATGATGAACCTGCAGACGAAACGGGGATGTCCCTATCAGTGTATCTACTGCACCTATCCTCATATCGACGGAAGGAATTTACGGTTTATCTCAGCCGACGAGGTGGGGGACCAGGCCAGAGAGTTGGAGCAGGCCGGTGCGGAGTATCTTTTTGTCACCGATTCTGTGTTTAACAGCAGTTATACCCACAGCCTGGAGGTGGCCGGGGCCTTCACCCGAAGGGGGATAGCCATCCCTTGGGGGGCTTACCTGACACCCACCAAGGCGCCTCAAGGGTATTACCAAAGGCTTCATAAAGCCGGGATGACCCACGCCGAATTCGGGACCGAGTCGCTTTCCGATGCCATGTTGACCGCCTACCAAAAGCCCTTCCGGGTGGATCAGGTTTTTGAGGCCCATACGTCAGCCCTGGATGCCGACCTGCATGTGGCCCATTATATCCTTCTGGGAGGTCCGGGGGAGACCCGAGAAACCGTCAGGGAGACCCTACTTAATGCCGAAAAGCTTGCCAGAACCGTCATCTTTTTTTTCTGCGGCATAAGGGTTTATCCCCATACCAAGCTTTATGATTTGGCCCTGCAAGAGGGCCAGATTACGGAGTCTGCCGATCTACTTGAACCGGTGTTCTACCGGTCCCGCTTAATTACAAGCGAAGATATACGACGGTTGGTTGAAGAAAAGGCTGAGGGTCGAGAGAACTGGATCATTGGTTCAGGGGGGAACCATGCCGCACGGTTAATGGAACGCCTTCATAAAAAAGGGATCACCGGCCCCCTGTGGGAGCAGAGGATTCGATGATGGAATTAATTATGCAGGACACTCTCATCAAAGCCCTGACCGCGGGCTACGAAAGGATCGTAGTCTGGGCCGATATCCTTAACCGGATCAATGTCTATCCGGTGCCGGACGGGGACACGGGTCGCAATCTCGTTATAACCCTGGGCGCCTTAAGGAATAGACCCTTAGATCCCGGGGCATTCAATCAGGATATTCTGCTCTCGGCCAGAGGCAATTCCGGAAACATCGCTGCCCGTTTCCTGGCCGGGTTTCTCGATTCAAAAGATCTGGCGGCCCTGCCCCAATCGGCCGAGACCGGCCGAAATCTCGCCTATCAGGCCGTTTCCGACCCTCAACCGGGAACCATGCTTTCTCTGTATGATACCCTGGTGACTTCTTTGAAAAAAACCCCTCCTGAGAGGACAGGTCAGTGGGCCGATGCAGTCATCCGCGATCTGGAAGAGGCCGTAAAAATGACCAGGGAGCAATTACCTCAGCTCAGGGAGGCCGGTGTGGTCGATGCCGGGGCCCTTGGTATGCTGGTCTTCCTGGAACCCCTGCTGAATATCCTGGCCGGTCGCCAGGTCCGGCAGTCCTTCTTCATGGATGACCTGAAGGAAACCCTTGTCCTCTCCGAAACCCGGCCTGACCAGGGATATAAGGGCTATTGCCTTGATGTGGTCCTTAAGGTTAAGGAGGAAGGGGCGGAAAGGATGAAACAGGTCCTAAAGGCAGAAGAAGCCTTGGTCACCATTACCGGAGAGAGCTGTCTTAAGGTTCACTTTCATACCACCGACAAGGACAAAGCAAGACAGGGCCTGTCCTCTCTTGGGGCCATACTTAGCTGGGCTGAAGATGATCTTGCCGAACAGACATCCCGGTTCAGCGAATCCCCCAAAAACCAGATTATCCATATCATGACCGATGCCGCCGGTTCCATGACCAGAGACCAGGCTCAGGCCTTAGGCATTACCCTTCTTGACAGTTACATCATGGTGGAGAATCTTTGTCTTCCGGAAACCTATATCGACCCGGCCAGGCTCTTTACGGCCATGAAGGCCGGGGCCAAGGTTTCCACAAGCCAGGCCTCAACGGCTGAGCGCCATGAGACCTACAATAACATCATAAAACTGTACGACCGGGTTCTCTATCTCTGTGTGGGCTCCTTCTATACCGGGAATTACCAGGCGGCCTTACAATGGAAGGCCGGGCAAGACCCCGAAGACCGGATGATCATCATGGATACCGGGGTGGCTTCCGGCAAACTCGGTCTGATAAGCAGGGCCGCGGCCGAACTGGCCCTCACCGCCAGCGATCCCGAAGAGGTCGTCGCCTTTGCCCGGGAGGCCATTCAAAATGTGCAGGAATACATATTCCTCGACAAGCTGCACTTCCTGGCAGCCGGCGGCCGCATGTCAAAGACTGGCGCCTTTTTTGGTGATACCCTTCGCATCAAACCCATTATCAGCCCTTTTTCAGAAGGGGCCAGGAAGATGGGGGTGGTGAGAAGCACCAAAGACCAGGTGCAATTCGCCTTCCGTCGTCTCGAAAACGAACTCCCCAAGGATCAAAAGACCACCCTGCTTTTGGAATACTCGGACAACAAGGACTGGCTGGAAAAGGAAATCAAGCCGGAGATAGAGCGCCGGTTTCCTCAGGTGAAGGTCCACATGCAACTCCTCTCCCTGACCTCTGCGGCTCATATGGGCCCGGGTTCCTGGGGATTGGCCTTTCTCCCGAACAATCACCGACGGAGCGGTTTGTCTGGGGACGTCCGTTGATCGTGGCCTCACATTTTGAACAATATAGACTGGGTTGACAGGAAGGGAAAAATGGACCAGAATGAATTTTTTCCGGCTGAACCGCTAATCCCGCACAGACGTCGCATGAGACTCTTGGAATGGGTCAAGAGACCCATAGAGAAAACCCTTCTGGCGGAAGCCACAGTAAACCCCAACTGGCCTCTTCACCAGGACGGAAGGGTGAACTCGGTGATCAGTATCGAACTTGTCGCCCAGACTATCGCTGCCCTGAGAACCTGGCGTGCGGGAAAAGGGGCCGGAGAGCGACTTGGATTCCTGGTGGGTGTTAAAAAAGCGGACTTTTCTGCGACCAGCTTTTCGGTGGGGAATAAACTCGTTATCCAAATTGCCGAGATGTACCATCTTGGTGAATATGCCGTCTATGAAGGCCAAGTCAGTTCTGAGTCGGGCTTCTTCTGCAAAACCACGATCCAGGTCATGGAACCTGGGGAGGAAATCCTTTCCAACCTTAAGACCCGTCAGAGGATCTAACTCGGGGAGAAAGAAATTTAGACATGAACCCTTTATTGCCAATGAAGGTTGCCCTGGTAACGGGCGGGAGCCGGGGGATCGGGCGGGCCATCAGTCTTGAACTGGCCCGAAACGGCCATTATGTGATTGTTAATTTTCGTTCCAACCCACAGGCGGCGGAAGAGACGCTGGCCCTGGTTCACCAAGCCGGAGGACGGGGAGAGACCGTCTGTTTCGATGTGGCCGATCAGGAAGAGACTGAAAGAAACCTGGAGGCCCTTCTATCCCGCCATGAGGCGATCGATATTCTTATAAACAATGCCGGTGTGGTCGCCGACTGTCTTTTTGTCCTCATGTCCTCCGAGGAATGGACCAAGGTTCTTAACATCTCCTTAAATGGATTTTACAATGTCACCAGGCCTGTCCTCAAGAAGATGGTCACCCGGAAACATGGCGCCATTGTGACCATCTCTTCGGTTTCAGCCAAACTCGGTCATCGCGGTCAGACCAACTATTCGGCTGCCAAGGCCGGCTTGGAAGGGGCCTGCCGATCTCTGGCCTCCGAGGTGGCCCGTCTCGGTATTCGGGTTAACTGCGTTGCCCCCGGTCTGATTGAAACGGAGATGATTCAGGCCGTTCCCAGGGACTTGATAAAACAGATCATCCCTATGGCCCGGGTGGGACTCCCGGAAGAGGTGGCCAAAGTAGTCCGGTTCCTCTGTTCCGAGGATGCCGCTTACATTACCGGCCAGGTTATCTCGGTCAATGGTGGCATGGTTTAGGAATTTCGAGGAAAGGCGCGACTTGAAAAGAATTCTGTTTTTCTGTGTTTTAATGACCCTCGGCCTTCAGCTTTCCGTTGCAGGGGCTTCCCAGGATTTGGCTTCCCTAAAGGAAATCGCTAAAAATATCCAGTCCATTAAGGCCGATTTTATTCAGAAGAGGTTTCTTCCCATCCTCACGAAACCTCTTCTTTCTGAAGGCAGATTTTTTTTCTGCCTCCCCGGTTCCCTGAGATGGGAGTACCTAAGCCCCCTTCGAAGCGTTATGCTGCAGAAAGGGGACACCATTAAGCTTTACCATTTCTCTGAAGGGGCCTGGAAACCGGAAACGACACCGGCAGTTGAGTCCAGACGAATGGTGCTGGCCGAAATCAACCGTTGGTTTCAAGGTCGTTTCGATGAAAGTAAGGCCTTCAAACCTCTCTATTCTCCTGGACCTCCGGCCCGGGTTATTTTGACCCCCGGGGAGGGGATCGACAAATTTATCCAGCGGATTGAGATTGTCCTCTCTGCCAAGCCGGGAGTGATTGATCGGGTGGAGATAAAAGAACCAGGGGGTTCCCTGACCTCGATGGAATTCAAAAAAGTAGAAACCAATTCCAAAATCCCAGCCGAGATTTTCGATACCCCATGATTCGCAATATAAGTCTTGGTATTTATTTCCTTGGATTTCTCCTTTTCTCGGCCGGGTGTGTCCCCGCGGCCAGGACGGTCCTAAGCCCTGGCTCTGGCGAAGACCTCCAGGATTGTTTGACCCTCTTTCCGCCCGGACCCTGGGAGAGTGTCCATAAGATCGAGGTCCTCTTCGGGGGAGGGAACTCCTTCACCATGATAGGGGTCACCAAGGGAGACCCCTCGGTGCGCCTGCTTCACAGCCTTTTGTTGACCCCCGAGGGATTCACCCTTTTTGAAGGAGATCTTCGGGAAGGTGAAATTATCGTCCGAAAAGCAGTGCCCCCCTTTGATTCACCAGCCTTTTCCAAAGGAATGATGGAGGATGTGGCCTTCCTCTTTTTTTCTCCATTGGGCAGTCCTGTCAGTTGGGGGAAAGCCATGGATGGCACCAGGGTTTGCCGCTGGGGTAATCCTGACGGTTTTCAAACCGAAACCAGGGAAACGCCGGACCAGGGCCGGGGAATCCTTCGCCGGGATGATCAGGGCCGAGCGACTAAAAAGGTTTCCTTGAAAGGGCCCTTTGTCCAGGGTCTGGCGGCTGATATGGAACTGCAAGTACTCAGACCGGTTTCCTATACACTTAAGATGACCTTAGTCCAATCAGGGCCTTGATTTTCATGGACTTATTAGCGGTGAGTGCATCAAAAGCGGAAGAGGGGAACGAACATTATTCTTGACAATTCCGTGATTTTCTTCTAAAATTAAATTTTTTATTTCAGAGGACTGAAATCGTATAATAAATACAATGGGGGAATTCTGTTCGGCCAGTGTGACTTTGCGCGTTCCGTATTACGATGTCGACGTTATGGATGTCGTTTGGAATGGAAATTATTTTAAGTACTTCGAAAGGGCTCGACAAGCCCTCTTTTTGGAATGCGGATTGGATTTGCGAAGTTACATGATAGAAAAAAAAATCGTTTTCCCCGTAATCCGCTCCAAGATCAAACATATCCGACCTTTAAGAGTGAACGATGAGTTCATTTGTACCGCCCATCTGAAAGAAGCGAAGATAAAGATCGTTTTAGGTTTTGAAGTAAGGCTGGCCGCGAATGGATTGATCTGCGCCAAAGGCGAAAGCGAACAAGTGGCGCTTCAATTACCCGAAATGGAGATGGCTTTTAAAATTCCTGAAGACATCCGGGAAGCATTATGCGGGAGATCATAAAACCCGACTTAGGATTTAAACAACGATGAGGTAAGCAGAAGAAGCGATAAAACGACACTATTAGGGCGACCATTATGACACGGGAAGAGCTACAGAATGAAATATTAAAAATCCTATCTACGGAATTTGAAATCGAAAATCCCGACTTGGATGCTGATTTAAGGGAGAAGTATGAGTTCGACAGTATCGACGCCATAGAACTTCTGGTAGAGATTGAAAGGTTATTAAAAACAGAGCTGACTCAGGAAGAAAAAAAGCAGGCGATGGATATTCGGACCATTAATCATGTTTGCGATTATGTGGAAGCCTTGGCCAAAACAAGAGCCTGAAATGTGAGTCCCTTATGGAAAGAAGAGTCGTCATTACTGCCGGTTCGGCCATTACCCCTATCGGCCATTCCAAAAAAGAAATTGTCCATAGCCTGGTTAATGGCATTTCCGGAGTAAAACGATTACGTCAGGATGATCTGCTGTCAAGGTATATCCATTCCGGAGTTTTCGGGACAGTCGATTATCCGCTTGAGTATGATTTCAAACGCCAACATCGCAAGACCATGGGACCGGTGGCCTATTATGCCTGTCAGGTGGCCAAGGAGGTTATTGAGGCTTCCGGGTTAGAGAATAAGTTTATCACCTCAGGACGTTTAGGCGTAGCCTTTGGATCCACTCATGGCAGCCCTACGGTTCAGAGAGATATCTATAAAATCTTTTTCGGGGGCTCTTCTTCCGAATATTCAAACATCGGCGCAGTGGAATACCTGAAGTCCATGGTCCATACGACAGCCGTGAATATCACCAAGATGTTTGGAATTACGGGGCGGGTCATTTCTTCTTCAACGGCCTGCACTACCGGCAGCCAGTCCATCGGTTTCGGATATGAATCGATTAAGTTCGGGATGCAGGAGGCCATGCTTTGCGGCGGGGCCGACGAATACGACACCACCACTGTTGCAGTATTTGATAATCTGCTGGCCTGTTCAACCGCTTTTAACGAGACCCCGCATCTCACCCCGCGTCCGTTTGACTCGAGAAGGGACGGCCTGGTCGTTGGAGAAGGCGCCGGGGCAGTCCTGTTGGAAGAATATGAACACGCCCGGAAACGGGGGGCTACTATCCTGGCAGAAGTCATTGGGTTTGCCTGTAACAATAACGGCGGTGATTTGATTTTGCCCAATCTGGAGGGCATCACCCAGACGCTTCTGCTGGCACTCGAGAATGCCGGGATTTCCCCGGATCAGGTCGATTTTGTGAGCGCTCATGCCACCGGAACCAAAATGGGGGATATTATTGAGGCCCAGGCCATTCATAAGGTCTATGGGAATTCGCCCTGGGTCGCCGGGTTAAAAAGCTATATGGGACATACCATGGGAACCTGCGGCGCCATCGAAACGATTCTCTGCAGCTACATGATGGAAGAGAAATTCATTGCTCCGACGTTGAATCTGGAGGAAGTTGATGACCGTTGTGATATGATTCGGCATTCCCTGAAACTTCAGGAGGGCAAAATCCGAATTGCCGCTATCCAAAATTTTGCCTTCGGGGGAGTCAATACCTGCCTGATTATCAAAAATCTAGCCGACGGTATTTGATAGACCGTTAGAAATAAATTCTCCGATTACATGGTGTAAGCCTAGAATAGAAATGACCATTCCCAAATGGCTTAAACGTTCCATTGATTTTAGTGTTACCATTATTTTATGGATGTATTTTACCTTAGGCTATTTCATTTTATTCTCTCCCTTTTACATCTTTTCCTTCCTGTTCTCTATTAATCGCGAAACTTCTTTTCAAAAATTAAATCACCGATTTTTCAAATCGTTTTTTTGGGTTCTGCGAATCATCACCCCCCGTTTAACCATCCATATTGACGAGGACGTTTATTCCATCCGATCTTCGGTTATAGTCTGTAATCATATCTCCTACCTCGACCCGATTCTTCTGATTTCTCTGTTTGATCAACAAAAAACGATCATTAAAAAAACATTTCTAAAGGTGCCTGTTTTCGGATGGCTGCTGAAAACATCGGGTTATTTATTTACATCGACGGAGGAAACTTTCGCCACCTTCTTGCTGGATGGTGTGGAGAACCTTAAAAATTACCTGGTATCGGGGGAGAATATATTTATCTTTCCGGAAGGGACAAGAAGCCGGGATGGAAAGATCGGGCGGCTGAACAAAGGCGCTTTTTCCCTTGCCAAACGATGTCGTGCGCCGATAGAGGTGCTGATGATCAAGAATACGAATACCTTGTTTGCGCCGGGAAAATGGTTATTTAATACCTGTGCTCCCAATACGATTGAAGTAAAGCGGATTTTAAGTCTTCAGCCGGAGTACGCCAGCGGTACCTTTTCGATTCAGTCACTGATCGAGCAAGTCAGGCAGGCATTTGAACAGCAGCGTGAGACCTGATTTTTCCACCCGACCAACCACGGAAGTTTTATAGAAAGGAAACGATCCAATGCCTACACCCGAAGGGGTCAAGGAAAAGGTCCTGGTCATCGGGTCCGGTATCGGCGGCCTGAGCACGGGCATCATTTTAGCCAAGCTCGGGTTCGAGGTCACCGTCATCGAGAAGAATCAACAACCCGGCGGGATGATGCGCAGTTACGCCCGCCGAGGGGTGCAGTGCAATGTCGGTCTCCATTATATGGGCGCCCTGGACCAAGGGCAAATTCTACGCCGTTGTTTCGATTTTCTGGACATTACGGATCAGCTTCCGCTTATTCGGATGGGGATCGACGGGCCGGTGGATCGGTATCTTTTCACCGATAACCATCTTGGGATCGAACGTTTCGATGTGCCCACCGGTTTTGAAGCCTACGAAGCCGGTTTAAACGCCGCCTTTCCAACCCAAAGAACACAAGTGGCCGCTTTGATGACTCTGTTGCGCCGCAGCGCCGATCAATTTGACCGACTGTCTTTTCTATATGCCGATCGACCGACTGAGTACTGGTTTGATCAAGCCGAGCCGCTGGGGGCGATTTTCGACCGTATCGGCTGTTCCCCCGGGCTGCGGACGGTTTTCGGACTGCCCTCGGTCCTGATCGGTGTCCCTCACGCGGTCTGTCCCCAGTTCTATCACACCATGACTCTGGCCAGCTACCTGATGTCTGCCTGGCGACTAAAGGGGCAGGGAGCGACCATGGCTGACGTCTGCGCTCAACGCCTGACATCCCTGGGAGGAAGCTTGCGTACCGGAGAAACGGTATCCGGCATCCGAACGGTCGACGGCCACGTCCGGGGTGTCACCCTGGATTCGGGTGAAATCCTTGACGCCTCCATCGTTGTTGGCGCCATCCACCCCAAGGGGGTGATTGCGTTACTGGGGCCCGACGTCGTCAAGGCCTCCTATCGTCGGCGGATCATGGGGTTAAAGGATACCCCCGGCATGATGGCGGTCCACGCCCTGGTGCCGGCCGAGAGGTACCCCGAAATTTTACACAACCTGTACGCAGTACAGGCCGATCCCAACGGCGGCCTCCAGGACCTGATCTTTCTGCAATTGCGCTCCAGCGACCTGCCGGGACAAAACCTGCTGACACTGATCACTTCCGGCCATAATGAATTATGGCAGGCCTGGCAGCAGACCCGCTCCGGCCAGCGCGGGCCGGATTACATCCAAAAGAAGCTGGTGTTGGCCCAGAGTCTGATCGAAAGGGCAGAAAAGATTATCGGTCCTTTCCATGGGCTACAGGTCCTCGACATCTTTACGCCTTTGACCATCCGGGATTGGGTCAACAGCCCCGAAGGATCGGCCTACGGCGTAATGCGCTCGAGCCAACAGTTGCTTTCGGCCGCGCTGTTGAATCGTACTTCATTGCGAGGCCTCTTTTTGGCCGGCCAAAGCGTGTTGTCCCCGGGTATTTTGGGGACCATTTTGGGTTCTTTCACCACAGTGAAGTTCATCGTAGGCTCAGAGCGATTCCGGCAGGAGGTGCGGATATAATAAAAAAAAGGATTCCAGGATTCGAGGGGTCAAGGATTCAAGTGAAAGGCGTGGAATTTAAAACCCTTGAACCCTGGCATCCGAAGGATGCCTTTTCTTTAGCTCGGCGGGTCGGCTCCCGACTGGGAGCCTCTTCAGGAGCTCGGCGAAGCCGAGCGGACCGAGCGGCTGAATCCTGGAATCCTCGAACCCTATTCTCAAACTAGTGATCGTCGCAGGTTATCAGGGCAATTACCTGCCCGTCCCCTCCGGCCTGCCTTACCGGATAGATCTTGCCTTGATAGCTGAACTGTCCCTCTTCCGCACCCACTCTGATTATTTCTATCTCTCGCAAGGCCTGAACCAGATGAAGCCCCAAGGCCTTGGCCGCGGCCTCCTTGACGGTCCAGGCCAGGGTGGCGGCTCGTTCCGGGCCCAAAGGGGAAACCGAAATCAGGTCTTTTTCCCCCCCTACCCAAAAGGAGTTTAAGACTCGTAAAGCCTTATTTGAGATTACTTCAAGATCCACACCAATCGGATGATTGTGGGCCACGGCTACGACCATCCGGGAGTCATGGGAAACAGAACAATATAATCCACTTTCCGCCAGACAGGGCCTTTGGTCATCAGGCCCAAAAGTTTCAATGGTCCGGTCCGGTTGAGTTTTTTCTACCAGGCCGAGCTGCCGGGCCAGCCTCTTCAAGGCCACCCGGGCGGCAATGAAGCTCTTCCGTCTTCTGGGTCCCATCCTTTCAAGCCTTAATCTTTCCCGATGGGTAAGGAGACTCTCTTCAACGGGGAACACCGTACCTATAGGGAGAAGAACCATTCCGAGACAGGCCGACTGAAGCTGACCGATTCCCGACCAGGGACCGGACGTCTCTCTGCGATTGGAAGAATCCAAACCGGAAATCATTTTTTTTGATAAAGGTATTATTCTCTTTGATTACGGGTTAACCAATATTAGGGGGAAAGGGAGAACCTGTCAACAACCAAACATGACTTGACATTATCATGACCATCCATTAAAAGTTTATCGGAAGCTCGTGGAATTTTCTCTCTTGGAAAAAAGAGTTTAAAGTCAAGAGGGACAATACTTGTCGAAGAGGTGAAATTGCTGTACCTGACGGATAAACAGTTTCAGGCCGAGGCCGTGGTGACCCATGGGAAAAACTTTTTTAAGAAAAAAATAGAAAAAGAAAGAGTTGTCATCACCGGACTGGGAACCATCAATGCCATCGCCGGGAGTGCGTCTCAATTCAGCGCAGCTCTGAGGCAAGGGGTCTGCGGCATCGGACCGGTCACGGTCTTTGATACGACCGACTTCAGGACCCGGACCGGCGGGGAAGTTAAAAATTTTGTCCCCTCCGAGAGGATCCCGCCGGAATTCTCATTAAAGCGGATGTCTCGTTCGGACCGCATGGCCATGGCGGCTGCGCTGGAGGCCTTGAGCGATGCGGGACTATTCCCTTTTCCGGAAGTCCTGCAGGCGGATACCGGCGTGGTTATCGGCGGCGGGGCCGGCGGCATGCTGGAAGGCGAGGAGGCCTATCGCCAATATCTCCAGGGCAGCGGTAAGGGCGTCCATTATTCGTCCTTTTCGGCCTTTTGCTGCGCCTCTTCCGCGGACCAGATCGCCTCAAACTTAGGGCTCATGGGACCCAAAACCACTTTTATGACCGCCTGTTCATCCGGCGCCACGGCCATCGGGTATGCCAGGGATCTGATCCGGGAGGGGTCGGCAACCGCTGTTATCGCCGGCGGCGCCGAACCCCTTTGCCGGATTACTTACGGCGCTTTTAACGCGCTGAAGGCGGTGGACCTCGAATATTGCAAGCCTTTCGATAAAAACCGGCAGGGGCTCTCTCTCGGTGAAGGTGCCGGCATCATGATCCTGGAGGCCTTGAGCCAGGCGCAAAGGCGGGGAGTGCGCATCTACGGGGAGGTCCTCGGGTACGGGGTGAGTTGCGACAGCTTTCATATGACCGCTCCGGATCCCCAGGCTTCCGGGGCCGTGCGCTGTATTGAAGCCGCCTTGCAGGACAGCGGCGTCGCCCCTGAGCAATTGGACTATATCAACGCCCATGGCACGGCCACCCCTGCCAACGATCCTATAGAAACCAGGGCGATCAAGACGGTTTTCGGCCAACGGGCCTATCACATCCCGGTAAGTTCCACAAAATCCATGACGGGCCACACCTTGGGCGCGGCCGGCGCCATCGAAGCCGTGGTTTGCGTTCTGGGGATTTCTCAGCATTTTATTCCGCCGACGATCCATCTGACCGAACCCGACCCCGAATGTGATCTGGACTATGTTACTGAAGGCTGCCGGGAGTTGGAGGTGAATATCGTTCTTTCCAATTCTTTTGCCTTCGGCGGAAACAACACCGCCATCGTTTTGGGAAGGTATACCCCGAGAGGGATTGCCCATGAGTAACCCGTCGGGTACAAAGTGTAATCGTGTGGTCCTGTCCGGGGTCGGCCTGGTCACTCCCTTAGGGGTTGGCAAGGATGCTTTTACGCAGAAACTTTCCAGGGGAGACTGCGGCATCGCCCCGATTACGACTTTTAATACGTCCCCTTTTGCTTCCAAACTGGGGGCGGCCGTAACGGACTTTAACCCCAGAGCGTTAATCTCCGCGAAAAATCTTCGCAAGATGGACCGGACTTCCTCTCTGGCCTCCGCTTCAGCCAGGATGGCCCTGGAGGATGCCGGGGTCAGCATAAACGTCTCCAACCGAGATCGGACGGGGATTATCCTGGGGACCGCCGTCGGCAGCTCCGACGTGGCCGCCCAGTTTGCCGGAGTGCTTTTCAGCGAAGGCCCGGGGATGGCCAGTCCGTTTCTGGTGCCGAATACCGTGATGAACGCACCAGCCGGCCATACTTCCATCGAGCTTGGCTTCAGGGGGGTCAACTCAACCATCAATCACCGTGAGGCTTCGGCCGAGACCGCCATCGTCTACGCCGCTTCTGCGATTAAACAAGGTCGGGCCGATGTAATGTTTGCCGGTGGCGTAGATATTATTTCAGAATTTTTTTTTAGAGTGCTGACCCATTTTAAGGCCCTTTCCCCGACAAACGGGGGGCCGGAGGGAGCGCGTCCCTTTGACCTCCGGCGAAACGGACCGGTAGTCGGCGAGGGGGCGGGGATGGTCTGCCTTGAAACCTTATCGCAGGCCGAGGCCCGCGGGGTCAGACCCTATTGTGAAATCGCCGGATGGGGCCTGAGCTCAGCGCCGGCCCCGCCCACCGACTGGCCTTCAGATCCCCGGGGGCCGGTCCTGGCGATCACACGGGCGCTGAATTCGGCAGGGATCGCCCCCAGCCATATCGATTATGTCTCGGCCGCCGCCAGTGGCGGCAGCAGACTGGACGCCCTTGAGGCCGAGGCGCTGTCCATCGTATTTGGAAGCGCTGCCGATCGACCCTATATCAGCGCCCTTAAAGGGGCTGTCGGTGAGAGCTTCTCCTCCGGGGGGATAAGGGTGGCGGCCATGGCCCTATCGATAAAGGCGGGAAGCATTCCCCCCACGGTCGGTCTAAAAGATCCGATACGACCGCTGCGGTTTGTCATGGACAAAAAGATGGACCTGCCCATTAATTACGGCTTAATCAACGGGTTTTCATCCGGGGGGACCTTTGTTTCTCTGGTGCTGAAGAACATTACCTAAGGAGTAATCTCGATGAACATAGGGGAGTGGATTTACAAGCGCGCCCTCACTTATCCGCAACGGCCTTTTCTAAAACAGGAAGACCGGGCCTTCACCAACCGCCAGTTCAATGCGCGGGTGAACCAAACCGCCCGCGCGCTGACAGCCCTTGGCGTCAAAAAGGGTGAACGGGTGGCCACCCTGATGGTCAACTCCTGCGAATTTCTGGAAGTCTTTTTTGCCTGCGCCAAAACCGGGGCCATGATCGTCCCCATTAATTTAAAACTGGCGCTGCCGGAAATGGGTTATATCATTAAAGATGCCGCCCCCCGGGCCCTGATTTATTCTGCTGAATTCGTAGGCAAGGCCGAGGGGCTTAAGACGGCCTCCACAGCGGTTGAACATTATCTCCACCATGGCGGCGACCAATTTTCCGGCGATCCTTCTCTTTCGGATTTTACGGCCTCATTTCCGGAAGAAGAACCGATTCCCGCGGAGGAAGTGACCCTGAAAGATCCCTTAGTCATCATGTATACCTCCGGGACGACCGGCGATCCCAAAGGGGCCGTGCTTTCCCATGAAAATTTTCTTTTTGGGGCCATCCATTCCCTGATCGGCTACGGCATCAACTCCAACTGCAAATCCCTTGTAGTTGCTCCCCTTTTTCACATCGGAGCCCTGGTCGCTTCGGCAACCCCGGTCATTTATGCCGGGGGCTCGCTGGTCCTGAAAAGTTTCGACAACCCTTCGGAAGTGGTTCAGCTTATCTGCGCTGAAAAAATCAACTACATGTTTGCGGTGCCGGTGATGTTTGACCTGATGGCCAAAACCGACGTCTGGGAAAGAGCCGATTTTTCCCATGTCAATTTCTTCATTACCGGCGGGGCTCCCATGCCTGTTTCCCTGATCCGCAAATATCAGGGAAAGGGCATCCGGTTCGCCCAGGGGTATGCCATGACCGAAACCCTGCGACTGACCTCCCTGGATCTCGAAGACTCTATCCGCAAAGCCGGCTCGGTCGGCAAAGAGGTATTCCACACCCATTTGCGAATCGTAGACGACAGCGGCCGGGATGTGCCGCCGGGCGAAGTTGGAGAGATTGTGGTCAAGGGCCCTACCGTCTTATTAAAATACTGGAATAAGGCGCAGGAGACGCGGGATGCTTTCCGCGATGGATGGTTTCACACCGGCGATCTGGGGAAACAGGACCCAGAGGGGTTTTTTTATATTGTCGGCCGAAAGGTCGATATGATTATCAGTTCAGGCGAGAATATCTATGCCGCCGAAGTGGAGCGGGCCATCGAATCGATTCCTCAAGTAGCGGAGGCCGCAGCGATCGGGATGCCGGATCCCCAGAGGGGCGAAGTGGTGGCGGCCTTTGTTTTGCTGAACGAGAGCGCTGCGCTGACTGAAGAAGGACTTCGATCAGTCCTTCTTGAAAAGATTGCGCACTTTAAGATTCCCAAAAACGTCGTTTTTGTAAAAGAATTTCCCCGCAACAGTGCCGGTAAAATACTGAAAAGGGAGCTTAAGAAAGGTCTCGAAAAGACGGATTAGTTAAAAAAGGATCTTAAGGGGTCTGGGCGCGGCGAAATTCAAATTAAACCCTCATGCCCCTCTGGGGCGCCGCGAAGCATGAAAAAAGGATTCAAGGGGTCGAGGGGCCAAGGATTCAAGTGAAAGGCATGGAATTCAAAACCCTTGAATCTTGGAATCCTTGAACCCTATTTTCGTGTTAAAATAGGTCAGGCATCTTGCCTGACAATCTTTTTTTTATTCCTGTTCCCCGGGTTTAAACCAGAAACGAGCAACGCGTAACCAGCAATAAAAAAAACTAGACCACCCGGTCCCTTTTCAACCCTATGGCGATCAAGCGAACCTGGGCGGTGAGGTTTAAAAGAAAAGCCGCCTCGGGCTGTTTGCCCTTGCGAAGCGTATGATACTCGTCCGCGTGGATACGCTGGACGACCATTTCTTCCTGCATCTGGGATTCTTTCAGGTATTGTTCGATCATCTCCCGGAAGGCCCGGCAGTCGGCTACAGCGGCATTGAAAAATCTTTCGCATTCCCCTTGGTGCACTACGGAGTGATGACCCAACAGGATGGTTTTCGGCGCTCTCTTCCGGATCCGCTCGATGGAGTCGAGATAGTCCTCATAGCCGGATAGAAACTGGGGCGCCACCCAAAAATCATCTCCCGGCATGATTCCGAGCGCATCGCCTGCCAGCACGGCCTCCAGATGGGGCAAAAAGAAACTCAGACTGTCGCTGGTGTGGCCGGGGGTGGCGATGACCTCAAGCGATGCCCCGCCGCCCAGATCGACAAAATCCCCGTTTTTAAGGATCTGTTCAACGGTCAGAAGGCTGTAGTCAAAATCCCCGGGGATAAAGGCCCTGTCCATATTACTTTGCCGGACAAGCGCGCGGTTGAGATTCGCCATGGCTTTCCCGGTCTTTGTCTGCGAGAGCCGCCTGGCGAACATTTCGCTGCCGCCTGCTTTTATATCCGGAAAGTGCCGCTGCAAAAAGGGGGTGCTGCCCACATGGTCGAAGTGGGAATGGGTATGGAAAAGAAAGTCCGGTCCTCTTCCTTTCCCCAGCACTTTGGGGATGTCCTGCAGAACCTCCGGCCCCACAAAGGCGGGCCCGGCATCGACTTGGACAACACGATGGCTCCCCACCACGAGAAAAGCAGGAAACTTGGGACCTCCCAAGCGATAAAGTCCTTTTAAAATTTGATCCATATAGTAACCTTATCACGAGGAAAAATAGCGTTCAAATAAAAAATCGAGTTTAATACGAAAATAGGGTTCATGGGTTTTAAATTCCAAGCCTTTCACTTGAATCCTTGGCCCCTGGACCCCTTGAATCCCCTCTCATGCTTCGTGGTGTCACGCCCACTGCGGGGCATGACGGTTTAACTCGCAATTTCCCGTAGCTTGCTGCGGGGACACCACTGTAGTAGACAGAGGGAATGACTGATGCGGTTGTTAAAAAAAGGCAGTCGATGTGCCTGGCCGATTCATTATCATTCGGAATGATGTCTTTTGAATATTTGTAGGAGGTGACATCGGTAAAAAGAGGGAGGATAATAAATTTTCTTGGGAGTTTGATGGTTCCTTCCTGTAGTCCGCAGGGTCCAAATGCAATAAAAATGCCACAGTTCAAACAATAATCGTTGACGATAACTTCCATTAGTTGGTCCCCATAAAAGCTGGTACAACTTATTGGGGCAGGGCAATTCGGGAGTTGCCTTTCCAAAATAAGTTGAATTCTAAGTATATTATTAGTTGCAAGTCCTAAAAAGAATTATTATAGTAAAATTGTATTGTTTTTCTTTGCAATTTTTCATAAGATGGTTAAATTATTGATTATTTATATTGGAATCAACTTATTATTTTAATTGATAAAAACCTTTCATTTAGAGGCATCTGCTTTGGACACGAATATAACTGAAATAGAAAAATATTCTCGTTGGCGCGCCGTGCAAATCAGGATTACATTTTTTTCTGATAAAATTGAAGAATCTGCCGTGAGTAAATGGTGGGAAGCAGTTATCGGCGAGCCTTCTGAACAGAAATCAATTCTTCCAAAACAAAATTTATATCAAGAACAAGGTAACTATTGTAAAGGCAGATTGGTCCTATCCGTTCATCTTAATAAAGTCGATTGGCTTTATATTCCTATAGAAGGCGAATTTTACATAGATTCTTTTTTAGATTCACAAGAAGTGTTTTCTGAATTGATGCCTAAGTTGTATAAGACTTTCCCTCCAATAAATAGATTTGCGGTCGGTTATATCTTGCAAGTACCAGTTAATAGTAGAAAAGAGGGGTACGAATTTCTTGCAGAATTATTGCCCAGCGTAAAAATTGATGTCGACAAATCTTCAGATTTTATGTATCAAATTAACAGACCCAGGAATACAACTACAGGCATAGCTAACTTGAGCATAAATAGACTTATGAAATGGTCAGTTGGCGTAGTAAAACGGTTCGCACTATCCTCTGGCGGTTTTGAGTTTAGCAATCCCGAGAATTCCTTCTCGCGATTAGAATTAGATTTGAATACTTCTACCGAATACGCTGGCGCTTTACCACAAGACAAAATTAGTTCGATTTATTTCGAATGTGTTGGATTGGCTAAAGAAATAATGATTAATGGTGATATAGCATGAAAATTCAATCTAAATTTCAAGATAACTTATTATCCGAGGGTAATACTGAACCATCATATCCCATCATTAGCCTAAAGGATATTGAACACCCTGAAAGAGATTATGGTTTTCCTACGCATGCTGGCATTATTTCAAGTCTTGTTACAGTAACGACTTCATCTGCTACTACCGACCTTGTTTCAATGGTCATAGGTCCATCTCCTTTGATTGCTGGAACGGGAGGATTCGTATTACAACAAAGACCAATTGATTTATTGGCCAGATCAAAACAAGTCAAGTCTGTTTTACAGCTCGCAAAAAATAGTATAATAGGTTTTATTGATAAGCAATTATTACTACCCATTGCGAATGACTTTTTAAACAAATTTTATTATGCCTTAATGAAGCATGACATTAACGTTAGTAATTTGAAACCTCTTAGAGCTTTTGAAGGTGAAGAATCCATTTTATTCGAATGGATTTATCCACATTGGAGAATCGGCTTTTCCTTTGAACAGAATCAAGAAGACTCATCTTGGTTTCTTGCTTCTGATAGTGTAACCGGAAACGTACAAGCCTATGGCGATTTAATCTCTATAGATCTTCTATGGATTCTCGATTGGTTAAAAAGGAGACCTTGTTAATATAATGACAATGAAAAATGATTATGCTGACACTTGTATTAGAGGTGTACGAAAAGCAGAATGGATAGTCGATGGTATTATCTCTTCATTGGTATTTGAACCAGATTTTAGAACATGTGACCAAAGAGATGATCGTGGATATGAAACGTCTATCAATTGGGAGGACAATGACCAAGCAGTCAGTTACACCCTTAGGCAACCTATCGCCAAATTCGGCGCTCTTAGACTTCCACGCAAAGCTATTGATCTTGTGAATGAGAAACCTCAATCAACAAATTCCTTGAAATATGAGAGGAAAATATCACAAGATAATCGAGATAATCCATATCACGGCAATATTGTATACCTTCACGATGTGCCAAGACCAAAGATTAAGCAAATAGCAGCTACATTGGCTTTAGAAATAACCGATATATTCCCACCTAAATAGTCCTATTTCGTAGTAACATCGAAGATAAACCTGCGGCCAAGAATACCTCTTGGGTTTTTCCTGCAAACGCCGACAATTTTGCCCATCCTGCCATCAAAAGAGGGTGATGAAATTCGGGGAGTAGCCACCGCATATTTCAAATCGTAATTCACAAATTTAAAACTTTTCAAAGTCATTTGTTTGTAGGAGGTACTCAACATCCGAGATATGTTGACACTGTTTGTCAGGTCAAATATCTTTCAGGTCACAATATAATTTAAAAAATTATTTATCCGCCTCGACCATAGTGGAGGATGTCCAGAATAAATAAGAGATGGCAAAACCGGCCAGGATGGAGGTGTTGGTTTTGACCAGGGGACTGTCGGAGAAAACGGCTCCATTTAAAAAATCAGTCCGGGCGAACATGCTCAACTTCCACCCCTTGAACCTTTTTCCTATATAGGTGGTCATTTGCAGCCCGCTATATCCACCCTGGGGCGAATAGGCCGGGCGACCGGGTATGGCAAAGGCCGGGTCAACACGATAATAATAGTCATGATAGCCCTGATCTCCCCAGACGGGTCCTAATTCAATCCCCCAATTCCAGTCTCCCCCGGGGACTCTCTTAATCATTTCCATATTAAGACGGGGGTTGAAGATCCAGCCTTGATAAATCACCTCAGAAAAATTAGTAGAGAAGAGTGCCCTGGCCGGAAAACTCAAGGATATCTTATAGGTTTTCTCCTTATTTTGGCTAACCAAGACTTCCAGAGAAGGACCAATTTCAAAAGTCGGGTCCAGGTCGGACATGCCCCGGCGGGCCTTGTTGTCAGTACTTTTTACCGGGGCGGATCCGTTCCCACTTACGTCCAGATTAAGCCGGTCGGTCTTTAGTAAAAATCCGCGGATATCTTCTCCATCGATTTTGAGCATATCCCCTCGATAAATGATATAGGGATAGGGAAAGACATAATATCGGGATTCATCGGACCCCCGGTAATCCGGCATGGTTAGCCCCGTCGCCCCAAGCCCTGCTTCCCAAAGGGGGTATTGACCACCGTAAGAAATTACCGGAAGAGAGAATAAAAGGAGCGTCCCCAAAATGATGGCCCACCAGGGATGCTTGAATCCATTTCGATTTCTCAATCGTCGAACGATGCACTTGATATAAACCAAATTTCCTCTCTTTGGGGTGCGGAAAGCTCCACCAGATCCAGATGAAAACCCTTTTGTTCTATTATCCGGGAAAGCTCCCCGGTTCCCCGATAATAATAGGGAATTCCTTTAACCTTTAATTTCATCCATTCAACTAATCGAAGAAAATGGAATCCGGGTTTCGGAACGGTTGCCCGAATAATCAGTTTTCCTTCCAATGAAAGCACCGATCGGATCCGAACCAGAAATTCCCCGAGTTCCTGGTCGGAAAGATAGTGCAGCATATCAAGGCAAAGGACCGCATCGGCTTTTTCATTATCCAGGGGCAGGTCCATGGCGCTGCATTGAACAACCCGGCCTCGGTCAGCCAGGACCCGGCTGGTCACACCGGCCCGCTCACCATTGGGTTCACAGGCCAGAAACTTCAGGTCAGGATAAGCGGCCAGGAGCCAGGCTGCCGGAACCCCATAGCCGCAGCCCACATCAATCACTTTCCAACCCGGTTGGACAAAATCGGCCAGGCGGGGAAACATGGGATCCATGAGGATCTTGAACCGGGCGAAGTGGCGGGGATAGGGTTTCAGGTGCCTGTAGGGCAGGAGGGCCGCTTGAAGATGTTCCTTTGATCCGACCTGTTCGGAAATAATTAAAGTGGATTTCATTTTCGACGCCTTGAGGGTATCAGTATTCTGGCGGCGATCAGCCGGGAAAAGGTTCGGGTATTACGCCAGAAATCCTGCCAGGGTCTGAAGTGGGAGACCCTCTCTTGAGCAGGGCCGTAGAGGACAGACACGGGCACTTCGATGATGGGCAGACCGCTCCAGACCGCCAAAACCATAATTTCAACTTCGAACTGGTATCTCCTGGCCCGGCTTCTAAGGTGCAGAATCTCCGGGAGGGGGTACACCCGAAATCCCGATTGGGAATCCGAAAACCATTTCCCGCAAGAAGCCCAGACCCAGAAGTTCGAAAATTTCCGGCCCCAAAGGCTGGTCCAGGGAACATGATTTTGCTCCATTCCCAGGCGTTTCCCTATCACTAGAAGACGTTGACCCTCGGGAATGGCCTTGATCAGGAAAGGAATATCCTCCGGAGCATGCTGGCCGTCGGCATCTATGGTGACAGCCCAGTCTGCCAGCCGAGAAGCCTCGGTAAATCCTGTCAGCAAGGCGGCCCCTTTGCCTTGATTCTCCTTATGGCGTATAAGGGTTATACCGGAAAGGGAAGCCAGGATCTGTGGGGTGGAATCGGTAGATCCATCATCCACTACAATAACAGGCTTCCCAAGCCGAAGGGCCTTCTCGACTACTCCACGGACCTGTCCCCCGTGATTGAATGTGGGGATGACAATGGCAAAAGAATGCGGGGCAATCATGATCGGGGAGCCCCTGAGGGACGAGGTACTCTCCTCGTAGGGATTATGGTTCCTATTGGTATCAAATTTATGTTACTTCCTTGCGGATTTTAGGGTCTCAGGAAAGATCACATCTTATGATTTTTCACTTCCTTTCGCAAGGACGTTTTTTTGGGTTCGGCCTTAAACGGGAAACTGATTTAGATCTTATCATAGTCGTAAGGCGCGTCAGACCGCATAGTAACTTCATGGTCTTGGCCTGCTCGAGCGAATACGACATCAAAGCATCGTCGCTGGCGGCATTTCAGACTTTGCTTTCCGCTTATCGCCGTACCAGTAAATAGTCCAGACCGCCCCGAGTCCGCCCACTCCCAGTAAGCTAAAGGCCCAACCCCAGGTTTCGTACGACCTCTGCCCATTGATTAAGGGGTTGCTTAAGTCCAGGACCGCTCCGAAAGCCAGAGGGGCGATGGCCGCACCGCCAAACCCGAGGAGGGAACGCAACCCCAGGGCCACCCCCAGATAGGAGGGCTCCATGACCTCGGTCAGAGCGACGGAGAGGATGGGAGAATCACCCAGGGAAGAAAAGGCGTAGATCACCCCGATCCCGATGATCACGGAGAGGGGCAACCCGATGGTCCAACCGAAAGTGAAAGAGCAGATCATGCTGACCGCGGCCAGCACCAGCATCACCCGGGCGCGAGCGTACCGGTCCGACAAGATCCCCATGGAGAGGGAAGCGATCAAACCCATGATGTGAAACAGGGCCACGATATTCGCCCCGGCTCCGGCAGCCTGGACACCAGCCGCGCCGGCCACCCCCAGACAGGCGGCCATAAAGGCCGGTGTCCAGGACCACATGCCCTGAAGCTCCCAATTATGGAAGATGTACCCCCAGATGAGGAGCATGGCCTTCCGGTTGCCCAGGACTTCCCGGGTGAACTTCTGTCCTTTGCGCCGCTCCGGTACGGCTATTACGGTGTGCTGCAAGGTGATCAAGGCCAGAAGCCAGGCCAGCACCGGACCGAGGCAGGTAAGGAAAAAGGAAAGCGGGTAACCGCCTTTGGGAAGCGCGATGCCGCTGATGATCAGGGACAGGGCGTAGCCGCAAGATGTGCTGGCAATAAATAACCCCACGGCCATGCCTCTGCGGACAGGCGCATATTGATCCGCGATGATCATCACCCCGGTGGTATAGGTTCCGCCAAGGGAAAGCCCTAACACTGTGTGCAGGATCAAACCGGAGAGGAAATCCCGGGCCAGGAAAGCAAAGGCCATAGAGCAGACCCCGGAGGCAAACAGAGAGCCGAGGTAGACCGTGCGGGCGCTGATCCGGTCGGCCAGGCTGGAGAAAACCACCAGAGAGACCGCGTACCCCAACTGGAATCCGCTGGCGATGGAGCCGGCCTGGGTGGCCGACATAACCCATTGCTGTTGAAGGACCGGCAGGGCCACGGCATAGGTCATGAAAATGAGGCCGTTAAAGACCCTTGAGACACAGATTCCAGTCAACCACCAGTCAAATTTTTTCCGCTGCATCCATTCGATCCCCGGATCTTTTCTTTATCAAACCGCCCGAGCTATCCAACCATACCATATCTCCCTTAATTCTTTATCGGATTTTTTTCACTATGGATATGGGCCTTCCCTGGGAGTTGACGGATAAGGCCCAGGCCCTCAAGGAGGTGAGTTGATCTTATCGTTGGCGGTCAGGCCGCATCTGAACAATAGATAAAAAAGTCGGAAGTTATTCTTTCGGCCTGTGGTTAGACGCCGTGTCGAGACCTTCCAATCCAAGAATTACAGATAACGCTTCCCCTATTTTTAGAATGTAAGAATCCTCAAGATGCCCAAACACCTTTATTACTCTTCGTTTGTCGATCACCCGAACTTGTTCGCAAAGAGCTACAGAGTCTTGGAGTAATCCACCTATACCTGCGGGAATAAATGCATGAGAAGACAAAAGAGCACGTCGTATTTTTGTTGTAAACGGCACAATTATCGTGTGGGGGCTGGCAATATTAGCACGATCAATTTGAACGATAACGCAAGGTCGTATTCCGGCCTGTTCTGTTCCCATCACAGGGTTAAGATCGCATTGGATGACATCACCTCGGGTAAAAGTTACCATTTTATTTCTCCAAGAGCCAAACGGTCCTCATAATCTTGAAGATTTGATAAATAGTCTGGGAAGTCTATTTCAGCTATTCCCAAACCTTCAGAAAATTGATTCCACAATTGCCAACGATTACTATCGTGTCTCATCAGTATAAAATTAATGAAGTCGTTCACTTCCTCGATAAGACCTTCTGGCATTTGTCTAAGTTTTGTTACTGTTTCTTCATAAAGTGTCATTTTTCTTCCCTTCCTGTAATAATTTATCGGCCTCGCAGGAGACCAGAACTTTCAAACATCCTCTTTAACCTCAGACCATTTTTTGACCCGGCCCGCCTTGAAATCTTCTTCACCGGCCATAATACATTTAAAATCAGATAACACTCCCGTTTTATTCTTAGCTTAATTATAGCATTCCTCTTTTGAAAAGAGCAAAGCCTTTGTTTGTTAATCTCAAGCCCTCTGTTGTCTGCCGTTTCAGAAGAATAGTCTCTTTAATGTTCGCATTCTCTATTTTGTTTACAATCTACCCCGTGATAACGACACCATTTTATAATAAATCGTGCGGGTCAATTGTAACTATTGAATAATTTAGAAAAAAGGCGAGATAGCCGACTGATCGGCCTCCAAAGAGGGAAGAAAAAAGGGCGGGGTTTAGACCAGGACCGATAAAAGCGAAAGGGAAGTCCCTTCCAACCCTCTGAAAACATTTCAACAAACCTCAATAGGGCAAGGACTACCGCCGGCACGAACCCGGCCATGAACAGTGTCTCGCCAGACGCAGAGCAGAACCTCAAGCCGCTTAAGAGTGTGCCAGGGTGGTCAGATAACGTCCCCGTTCCTGGCGGTGATTATATCTAAAGATGGTATCCACAAGCCCCTGATGGGGTCTGCCGAAGGTTTGGGCATACTGCCTGCTGACCCAGAGGTAGTACTTCTCCATACTTTTCATATTTTGAGTAAAAATAATACGGGTCAGTTCGTCGATCCGTTCGTCCGCCCTTTCGTCAAAAAATTCTGTCACCTGAGAAGGCGGGCCGCCTGGAACAGGCTGGTATTTCTGCATGAATACATAGGCACCCGGCAGGGAACGTAAAAATCGAAATCGTTCCAAATCATCAGCCAGCGTGGTATTAAATCCGTACATACAAATGAATTCGACATTGTCTTTGCCGGTAAAATGAAGGTGTTGATATTTTTGACCCATTTCAATCAGGTTACGGTTATCGTTCAAACTGAAGTGATAGACCCGGCGGGTAAATCTAAGATTGGAACAATGGACACGTTTTAACAACCGGGCTTTCTCCTGATCCAGCAGACGCAAATCCAGGGTTTGGTTAAAGTTGACCTTCAACCGGCGCGAAGCCATTTCTTCGAGCAACGCACCGGCCTCAGGGTGCGCCAGGATATTGTCATCCAGGAGGATCAGTTTTTGTCTGCCCTTCTGCAGAAGCTCGTCCAGACGGGCGACTTGGCGGATCTTGCCTTCCTTGGCGGGAACGATGCAAAAAGGGCAGTGAAAAGGGCAGCCGCGGGTAAGGAAACCGATCGCACAATCTCCCAATTCCGGATAGAGGCTGTAATCTGCCGGCAGTTTTTCCACCTCCGCCGGAAGACGCTTATGAACATCAACACCTGAACCGCCGGCCAGGAGTGCATCTCCGTAATACTGCCTTAGTTTTTTCAGACGGGCCTGTGAGAGGGGCCGATAGAAGACAACGCTGGCATAAACGGCTTCAACTCCTTTCCGGAATGCGTTGTGCCGCTCCAGGACCACGCGTTTTCCCTGTTCTTTGAAGTATCGGCTTAATTTCATAAGTGCCAGGTTTGGCAACCGGCTGTCCACGTCCAGGAGCAGGATGGTCCCTTTCGATAATCTTGCAGGCTTTTTCTCCTTCGGCTCAGGTCTTTTCGGGATCTGGCAGTGTTTGGTCAGCAGCCGGCCGGGGAAGAGAATGCGTGCCTGGTCTCCCACGGTCATCAGAAATTGCATTTCAGGAAACAGCTCATCCATAAATTCGATCCAACGAGAGAAATGTCTCCAGTTGCAAACTCGATCTGGGCGGTCGAACAGGATCAGTCCCGGAAGATCTAAGGGCTTGGCACAGGTTGGAAAGGCCCCGAGCAGATGCCGTACCGCATCAAGAATCGGGAGCATTGCTTGCTTCTGCCATGATGACATATAAGACCATTGCAGCTTGAAATCGCAATTTTTTTCCATCCAACAGGAGGTGTCTATGGCCAGATAGGCCCTGGATAACAGAGAGAGACGCTCCAGTGCCTGGGTCGGTGCCCGGCGCTTATAGTTGACGGCCCGGTAGTGTATTCTGCTCAGGAATTCGACCGGATCAGTTACCCGGGCCTTGTTGGAGAACAGTGAATGAAATCGGCTGAGACGGAAAAAAGGATCATTGAAATCAAAATCATCGGTCCGAACATGGCCTTGTATGTCTGCTCCATAGCCCAGAAGAAACAACCAGGAGTTGCCGAGACCGGTTTTAGCCCGATGGGCAGGCAGGTCTGGAGGAATAAAGCGGAATTCTGTTTTTTTCAAACTTCGCAAGACGGCCAATGGTTCAAGTCGGACGCCGCTGCCCCAAAAGGCTTCAGTGGTCATCGGGGCTTCATGAGGCGAATGGGGGGCCAGAACACATTCCACCTGTAAAGGTTCTTCAGAATGACGGCAAAGTCGCTTTAAAGAAAAGG